>NZ_JBFAOU010000049.1:0-47276 GCF_040675365.1 Catellatospora sp. NPDC049609
CCGACGGCGGGCAGCGCCACCGGCAGTTCGGCGGTGGCGCTGCCCCGGTCGGTTCGGCGCGCGGGACGGCGACAACGCGGGCCCCGGCCCGGTCAGCTCCGGAACGGGCCGGTGACCTCGTAGGTGATCCCGCCGGACGAGGAGCCCGAGGTGCCCCGCTGGGACGAGAAGTAGAAGCGGTTGCCCGCGGGGTTGAAGGCCGGGCCGGTGATCTCCGACGAGCCCTGGCCGGTGATGCGCAGGAACGGCGCGACGATGTCGTCGGGCGTGATGACGCAGATCTCCATGTTCCCGCCGTCCTCGGCGACGAACAGGTCGCCACTGGTGGCGCTGCCGGTGATGTTGTCGACGCCGGTCAGCGGCGGCGTGCCGCTCACCAGCGAGTCGTCGTACGCCAGCTCGATCAGCGCGGTGGCCGTGTTGTAGGCCCAGACCCGGTTGTCGCCCTTGGTGGTGAAGTAGACGATGCCGTTGTCGTACCAGCAGCCCTCGCCGCCGTTGAACCGCTTCACGCCGCTGACCTGGTTGCGGGTCGCGGTCGGCGAGCCGTCCGGGTCCGGCACGGTGGCCCAGGTCAGCGTCACCGAGGTGCCGGAGCCGCCCTTGGCCACCTGCAGCGTGCCGGTGGCCAGGTTGCCCCAGGTGTTCGGGATGAACCGGTAGAAGCAGCCGTCGGACTGGTCCTCGGTCAGGTAGATGATGCGGTTGACCGGGTCGCAGGCCGCCGCCTCGTGCTTGAACCGCCCCATCGCCGGCCGCGCCACGGCCGCGTTCACTCCCCACGGGTCGGTCTCCCAGACCCGGCCGGTGTTCGTCTCCTCGCACGACAGCCAGGTCTGCCAGGGGGTGTGCCCGCCCGCGCAGTTCGTCGAGGTCCCGGACAGGATCCGGTACGCCCCGGTCACCGTCCCGCCCGAGTTGAACCGCACCGCCGAGGCGCCGCCCGCGGACACCTCGGAGTTGGAGACGTAGATCCAGCCGGAGCCGTCGGCGAAGCAGGCGCCGCCGTCGGGCGCGCTGTGCCAGGTGTACGACGTGCCGGGCACGGTCTGGCTCGACCGCGCGATCACCCGGCTGGTGAACCCGGACGGCAGCATGATCCCGTTCGCGTCGGCGGCCTGCAGCGCGCCGTAGGGCCCGGGGCCCGGCTGCGCGGGCGCGGCGAACGCCTCCTTCCACAGCGCGCCCGAGAAGGCGGCCGCCGCGCCGCCCACGATCCCGGCCCGCAAAACGTTGCGTCGTTCCACGAAGACCTCCACGTTCGTCGATGCCTTTCGGTCATCGAGCACGCTAGAAGCCCCAGGCGTCACCCAACCCGTGATCAGGTGAACCCTTCATGTCTCCACGGTAGCCACTACCGCGGGCCGCGCCGCCGGCCCGACCGGCGGCGGCCGGAAGCCGCGAAGATCGCTGTTTCGTGTCGAAAAGTGCGGTCTCACCGCAAGTTCTGACACGAAACAGCGATCTCCGCCGTGCCACCGCGGACCGGGCACGGTAGAGATCGCTGTTTCTGGTCAAGAAGTGGAGCCAGACTGCACTTTCCGACCGGCGACAGCGGTCATGCTCCCGAGCCCCCGGCACCGGGCCCCGGCCTCGGCCCCGGGCTCCGGCTCCGGGCCCCGGCAGCCCGAGCGCCGGCCTCGCCCCGACCAGACCGGCCCCGGCACCGGTCGGCGGGCCGGTCGGGGCGAGGGTCAGGCCTCCTTGAGGCCGTAGCGGCGGTAGACGAGGCGGAGCGGGCCAGGGGCCCACCAGTTCCAGCGGCCCAGCAGGCGCATGGTGGCGGGCACCAGCACCGCCCGCACCAGCGCCGCGTCGATCGCGACCGCGACGACCATCCCGATGCCGAGCACCTTGATGGTGGTCGCGCCGCCGGTGGCGAACCCGCCGAGCACCACGATGAGCAGCAGCGCCGCCGCGGTGATGATGCCGCCCGTCCGCTGCAGCCCGGACGCGACGGCCTGGGTGTTGTCCCCGGTGGCGTCCCACTCCTCGCGCACCCGGGACAGCAGGAACACCTCGTAGTCGGTGGCGAGCCCGAACAGCACCGCCAGCATCAGCACCATGTTGCCCGGCTCCAGGAACCCGGTGACGGTGAAGCCGAGCCACTCGGACAGGTGCCCGTCCTGGAAGATCCAGACGACCACCCCGAACGACGCCCCGATCGAGATCACGTTCATGGCGATCGCCTTCAGCGGCAGCACCACCGAGCCGAAGGCCAGGAACAGCAGCAGGAACGTGCTGAGCGCGACCATGCCGAGCATCCACGGCAGCCGCCCGCCGAGGGAGTCGAGCTGGTCGAGGTCGGCCGCGGTCCGGCCGCCGACCATGACCCGTGCGCCGGCGGGCGCGGGCAGCTCGCGGATCCGCGCGACGGTGTCGCGGGCACTGGCGTCGGCGGGCTCGCCCGGGTACGACGCCGAGATCAGCGTGGCCTCGCCGCGCTGGGCGGTGATCGCCGCGCCGCTGACGCCCTCGACGCCCTGGACCCGCGCCAGCATGGTGTCCGCACCGGGGCCGACGACCAGGACGCTGATCGGGGCGGCGCTGCCGCCGGGGAACTCCGCGGCGATGCGCTCGGTGACGGTGCGCGACTCGGTCCCGGAGGGCAGCACGCGCTCGTCGAACCCGCCGAACTTCGCCCCGAGGAACGGCGTCGCGGTGAGCGCCAGGAACGCGGCGACGGCCAGCGCGTACACGACCGGGCGGCGCATGACGCTGCGCGCGATGCGGGCCCAGCCGCCCTCCCCCTCGGGCCGGGGCGAGAAGAACCTCGGCAGCGGTACGCGCAGCGCGTTGACCTTCGGCCCGAGCACCGCCAGCAGGGCGGGCAGGGCGGTGAGCGCGGCGAGCATGGCGACCAGCACGGCGGCCATGCCGCCCCAGGCCATGGACTTGAGGAAGTCCATCGGGAAGATCAGCAGGCTGGCCAGCGCGAGCGCCACGGTCAGCCCGGAGACCAGCACGGTGCGCCCGGCCGTGGCCAGCGTGTGCGCGACAGCCGCGCCGACCGCCGCGCGTTCGTCGGCGGGCTCGCCGCCCTCGGGCAGCCGCCGGGCGAGCTCCTCCCGGAACCGGCTCACCACGAACAGCGCGTAGTCGATGGCCATGCCCAGCCCGAGCATCGTGATGATGTTGACGGCGAACACCGACACGTCGGTGACCTGCGCGAGCAGGCGTACCGCGATGAACGCGCCGAGCACGGCCAGCACGCCGACGAACAGCGGCGTGGCGGCGGCGACCAGGCCGCGGAAGATGAAGACCAGCAGCACCAGCAGGATGGGCAGGCTGATCAGCTCCGCCTTGGTGATGTCGTCGCTGATCTGGGTATTGGCGTCGTCGAGGAACGGCATCAGCCCGCCGACCTCGGTCTGCAGCCCGCTCGCGGCCAGCTCGGGCCGCAGCGCGGCGAGGTCGGCGAGCTTGCTGTTCTCGTCCCCGTCGCGCAGCTGGATCGCCAGGTAGGTGGCGTGCCCGTCGGCGGAGGCGAACCGCGGCGGGACGCCGGGGGTGTACGCGCCGACGACGCTGACCACCTCGGGCCGGCCGGACACCTTCGCGGCGACCGCGGTGACCGCGTCCCGGAACGCGGGCTGGTCGTAGGTGAGGCTGTCGGAGGAGTACAGCGCCAGGATGTCGACGTCCTGCCGTCCGAGCTGGGCGGTGATCTCCCGGTGCGCCCGGCTGGACGGGCTGCCGGGGTCGTCGAACCCGCCGCTGATCAGGTCGTTGAACACGCCGCCGCCCCACGACGCCCCGATGACCAGCACCGCGGCCGCGATGCCGAGCACCAGCCAGCGCAGCCGGACCACGGCCCGCCCCCACCACGCGAACATCCGTTTCCCTTCCGGAACCGATATGCTGTTTACAGCACTTATTTAAGTGAACATCGCTTGTTGAAATAAACGCTGTTTAGTGAACGCCGTTTACTTTCGCTGACACGGTTCACCGCCGTCAAGGGAGCTCCATGTCGGACACCTCACACCGCGAGCGGGTGCGCGAGCGCACCGTGGCCGAGATCAAGGAGCTGGCACGCAGGCAGCTGGTGGCGGGCGGTCCGGCGAGCGTCTCGCTGCGCGCCATCGCCCGCGAGATGGGCATGACCGCCGCCGCCCTCTACCGGTACTTCCCGGCGCTGGACGCCCTGGTCATCGAGCTGTGCACGGATCTCTACGACGAGGTCCGGGCCGAGTGCGAGACCGCCCGCGACGCACTGGGACCCGCCGCCGACCCGGTGGACCGGCTGCTCGCCATGGCCCGCACGCTGCGCGGCTGGGCGCTGGCGCACCGGCCCGAGGCCACGCTGATCTTCGGGCCGCCGGTGCCAGGGGTGGAGCAGTTCCACGAGCAGTGCCTCGACCTGGAGCACGCGGGCGCCTGCTTCGGCGCGATCTTCGTGCAGCCGATGGTGGAGCTGTGGGAGGCCGGGCGGCTGCCCGACGCCAGCCACGTCGACCTGACCCGGCTCGCCGGGGCGCTGCCGTCGCAGGGCGAGCTGCCGATCGAGGTGACCGCGGTGTTCCTGACCTCCTGGACCAGGCTCTACGGGGTGCTGGCGGCGGAGCTGTTCGGCCAGCTGGCGTGGGCTGCCACGAACACCGAGCCGCTGTTCGAAGCGGAGCTCGCCTTCTTCGCGTCGCAGGTCAAGCCGGGCGGCGCCGCCGGTTGACTGATTGACCGCTCAGGACGGTAGGCTCGCCCGCTATGACGCCCGACACATCGGTTCCCCAGCTGCCCGACCGTGCCCGCGTGGTGGTCGTCGGCGGCGGCATCATCGGCACCTCCATCGCGTACCACCTGGCGCACATGGGCTGCACGGACGTGGTGCTGCTGGAGCGCGACCGGCTCACCTCGGGCACCACCTGGCACGCCGCGGGGCTGATGGTCACCTTCGGCTCGCTGTCGGAGACCTCGACCGAGCTGCGCAAGTACACCCGGGACCTGTACGCGCGGCTGGAGGCCGAGACGGGCCTGGCCACCGGCCTGAAGCAGGTCGGCTTCGTGCAGGTCGCCACGGACACCGACCGGCTGGAGGAGTACCGCCGCGTCGCCGCGTTCAACCGCCTGTGCGGCGTCGACGTGCACGAGGTCTCCCCCGCCGAGGTCAAGGGCCTGTTCCCGCTCGCGCACACCGACGACGTGCTCGCCGGCTTCTACGTCGCCGAGGACGGCCGGGCCAACCCCGTCGACGTCACCATGTCGCTGGCCAAGGGCGCCAGGATGCAGGGGGTACGCGTCATCGAGGGCGTCCCCGCCACCGGCTTCCTGCGGCAGGGCAACACGGTCACCGGCGTGCGCACGCCGTACGGCGACATCGAGGCCGAGTTCGTGGTCAACTGCGCGGGCATGTGGGCCCGCCAACTCGGTGAGAAGGCGGGCGTGAGCATCCCGCTGCAGGCCGCCGAGCACTATTACCTGATCACCGAGCCGATCGACGGCATGCACGGCGACCTGCCGGTGCTGGAGGACCCGTCCTCCTACGGCTACTTCCGCGAGGAGGGCGCCGGGCTCATGATCGGCCTGTTCGAGGCGCTGTGCGCGCCGTGGAAGGTCGACGGCATCCCCGACTCGTTCTCCTTCGGCGAGCTGCCCCCGGACTGGGACCGCATGGCGCCGTACCTGGAGAAGGCCATGTCCCGGATCCCGATCTCCACCGAGGTCGGCGTGCGCAAGTTCTTCTGCGGCCCGGAGAGCTTCACCCCGGACCTGGCCCCGATCGTCGGCGAGGCGCCCGAGCTGAGGAACTACTTCGTCGCGGCGGGCCTGAACTCGATCGGCATCCTGACCGGCGGCGGCATCGGCCGCGCCATGGCGCACTGGATCCTGAACGGCCGCCCCGACATCGACGTCACCGGCATGAACATCGACCGGCTGCACAGCTACCAGAGCAACCCCGCCTACCGCGCCACGCGCACGGTGGAGTCGCTGGGCATGGTCTACGCGCCGCACTATCCCGGCAAGTCGATGGAGACCGCGCGCGGGGCGAAGCTGTCCCCGCTGCACGAGCGGCTGGCCGCCCAGCGCGCCTACTTCAAGGACGTCAGCGGCTGGGAGAGCCCCGACTGGTACGCCCCCGAGGGGCAGCAGCCCAAGGTCGAGCGGCTGTCCTGGGGGCGGCAGAACTGGTTCGGCAACTGGGCCGACGAGCACCGGGCCGCCCGCGAGAACGTGATCCTCATGGACATGTCGTTCATGGCGAAGTTCCTGGTGCAGGGGCGTGACGCGGGCGAGGCGCTGGAGCGGCTGTCCGCCAACCGGGTGAACGGCGCGACCGGCATGATCACGTACACCCAGTGGCTGAACGAGGGCGGCACGCTGGAGGCCGACCTGACCGTCACCAAGCTGGCCGAGGACCGGTTCTGGGTGGTCGCCTCCGACACCGCGCACCGCCACGTCGAGACGCGGATGCGCCGCCACTTCGAGCAGACCGGCGCGCACGCCTTCGCCACCGACGTGACCGGGGCGTACGCCCAGATCAACATCCAGGGACCGCGCTCGCGCGAGCTGCTCGCCGCGGTGACGTCGGCCGACGTGTCCAACGAGGCGTTCGGCTTCCGGACCGCGCGGGAGATCGACCTCGGGTTCGCCCGCGCGCTGTGCATCCGGATCACCTACCTCGGCGAGCTGGGCTACGAGCTGTACGTCCCCGCCGAGCAGCCGGTGCATGCCTACGACCGGCTGGTCGAGGCCGGGCGGCCGCTCGGGCTGCGCCACGCGGGCCTCAAGGCGCTGTCCAGCCTGCGCATGGAGAAGGGCTACCGCGACTACGGCCACGACATCGACAACACGGACACGGTGCTGGAGGCCGGGCTCGGGTTCGCGGTCGCGCTGGACAAGCCCGGCGGCTTCATCGGCCGCGAGGCGGTGCTGGCGCGCAAGGCGGCCGGGCCGCTGCACCGGCGCCTGCTGCAGATCCTGGTCACCGACCCGGAGCCGCTGATGTTCCACGCCGAGGTGGTCCGCCGCGACGGCGTCCCCGTCGGTTACATCCGCGCCGCGTCGTACGGCCACACCCTCGGCGGCGCCGTCGGCCTCGCGATGATCGACGCCGGGGAGACCCCGCTCGACCAGGCGTGGATCGACGCGGGCACGTGGACGGTCGAGATCGCCGACCGCACCTACCCCGCCACGGCCTCCCTGCGCCCCCTCTACGACCCGAAGAACGACCGCATCCGCATGTAGCACGCCCCCGAGCCGCGCACCGCCCTGCCCCTCCGCACTCCCGGCCCCACCCGCGCGGCGGGCGGGGCGGCGGCTGGGCGGCGCGCCCCGTCTTTCATAGACGTTGGCCTATCTGGATGAGGAATTCGTGATCGAACTCATCCAGATAGGCCAACGTCGATCGCAAGGCGGCGCCCCCTCGACGCGCCTCGCGCGGGTGCCGGGCGGGGTCCGGGGGTCGGTGGACCCCGCCGGGCACGTCAGAGCCGGCTAGAACGCGCCGGTGTAGAGCAGCCGGTTCGGGGAGCCGCTGCCGGGCGAGCCGACCACACCCGTGGTCGCGTTGGCGATGAGCGCCGACTGCACCTGGGCCGGGGTCGCGCCCGGGTTGTTCTGCAGGTACAGCGCGACCGCCCCGGCCACGTGCGGGGTCGCCATCGAGGTGCCGCTGATGGTGTTCGTCGCGGTGTCGTTGGTGAACCACGACGAGGTGATGCTCACGCCCGGCGCGAAGATGTCCACGCAGGTGCCCCGGTTGGCCCAGGAGACCTTGGCGTCGTTGTTCTGCGTCGCCGAGACCGTGATCGCCTCGGGCACCCGGGCGGGCGAGTAGTTGCAGGCGTTGGCCGCGAAGATGCCGAGGATGCCGTTGCCGGCCGCGATGGCGTACGTGACGCCGTCGGCGATGGACGCCTTCACCGCGTTGTCCAGCACCGTGTCGGCACCGCCGCCGAGGCTCATGTTGGCGACCGCGGGCTCGCCCGGGTCGTGGTCGGCGGTGACCCAGTCGATGCCCGCGACGACCTGCTCGGTGGTGCCACTGCCCTCGGCGTCGAGCACCCGCACGCCGACCAGGGTCACGCCCTTGGCCACGCCGTACGTGGCGCCGCCGACGGTGCCCGCGACGTGGGTGCCGTGCCCGTTGGCGTCGTCGGCCGTGCCGCCGTCGATGGCGTCGAAGCCGGAGACGGCCCGCCCGCCGAACTCGCTGTGCGCGAACCGGATGCCGGTGTCGATGATGTACGCCCGCACCGACGAGGCGGTGTTGGAGTACGTGTAGGAGTTGCTCAGCGGCCGGTTGCGCTGGTCGATGCGGTCGATGCCCCAGGTGGCCGGCGACTGCGTGTCCGTGGCCCGGTGGATCATGTTGGGCTGCACGTACGCCACCGCGGGGTCGGCGGCGATGCGGCGGGCGGACAGGGCGCTGCCGGTGAACGAGAAGCCCTTCAGCCCGGCCCGGAACGTCTTGCGCAGCCCGGCCCCGTGCCGGATGGCGAGCGTCCTGGCCTCGGAGACGTCGGCTCCCGGCTTCAGCACGACGAGGTAACTGTCGGCCACCACCTCACCGCTGACGACGAGCACGGGGGCCTCGGGGGGCGCCGCGGCGGCCACGGCGGGCAGCGCGGTGGCGCCGGCCAGCACCGCCGCGACGCCCAGCACGAGTGTGCGGGCACGGTTCATGGTGGGTCCCTCCCCTGTCAGGCCGGCGGCCCGTCGCTCGTGGCTCGTCACAGGGCGCACCGGAACTGTTTTGGAGGAACGTACCCATGGGATATGAATATTTGAAGACTTCTCTTTTATGCCGTCTTCCTATTCACTGGGAAGGTTGGAAACCCTCCCGCGGCCCGGCGACGACGCGCCGAAGCCACCCCCCGCACCCCCGCACACCTGGTTTGACCTGCACAGATGCCAACCAGCGGGACCGTCGGCGGGTGACGGCCGCACGTGATCGGAACAGCGCGAAGGCGACCGCCGGACAGCCGGCGATCGCCTTCTGTAGCCGCGTCAGGCGGCCGGAGCCTGTGCCGGGGTCCCGGCGGGCTCGGACCGGATCTCGTGGCCGACGCTGGTCAGGCAGCGGCCGGTCTCCAGGTTCCACTTCCAGCCGTGCAGCTGGCAGGTGAGCTGGTTGCCCTCCACGATGCCGAAGCGGGTCAGGTCGGCCTTCAGGTGCGGGCAGCGGCGCTGGAACGAGAAGCCGCCCATGGTGATGTCCTCGGCGTCGGGGCGCTGCGACTCGTACCACCCCTCGGCGTACTGCAGGCGCTCCTCGGACAGGCACTTGAAGAACGCGTACACGAACTCGTTGTACTGCCCGATGCGCGCGGCGGAGAACCGGCAGGACAGGAACAGCGAGTTGACCCAGTCGCCCTCGTCGATGAAAAGCAGGTGCTCGATCAGGCGGCGCTCGGTCCGGAACCGGTAGCGGACCTTCTCGTCGGCCGCGATCCGGACCTCCTTGCCCGGGAAGTCCACCAGGATCGACTCGATCACCTCGCCCGCGGGGTCGGTCAGGTCGAACCGCACCGGGCCGCCCACGCCCTGCGCCAGCCGCACGGACTCGTCGAGCAGCGGCTCGATCCGGGCCTTCATGCCGGCCAGCACGTCGATCTCCGGGTGCGACCAGGAGGCCTTCTCCCGCTCGATGACCACCCGCTGGCGCTCCTGGTACGCCTTGAGGTGCTCCTCCTTGCGCGCGAAGAACTCGTCCAGGTCGGCCACCGGGTGCGTGGTGTCGCACGCGTCGGCGGTCACCGTGGAGACCGAGCCGGGCAGCAGCACCACGCCGTTGGCGCCGCCGACCTTGGCGTACTCCTTCATGAACTCCGACTGGTCGGGGAAGATGTTGCCCTCGTCGCCGAAGATGTCGTTGAACTGCCACAGCTCGTCGTCGAGGAAGCACGGCGGGCCCGCGATCGGGAAGACCCAGCTCGCGTGCAGGTCGTCGATGTAGCGCCAGGTGCGGTCGAACTGCCGGTCGCGCTTCTGCTTGCCGAACGCGGTCTTGGCCGACTGCGGCAGCTCGTAGACCATCGGATACCAGATCGCCCCGGAGAACTGCAGCATGTGCGCGTGCACGTGACCCAGCTCGGCGAAGCGGGTGAGGTCGGTGGGGCGGGCGTCGTTCTGGTTGAGCACCCGGACGCCGTCGTGCTCGACCCACAGCGACGAGTCGCCGATCGGGCCGTCGGTCGGCGAGATCAGCGCCTGGATCATGACCTTCAGGCCGCCGTCGAGCTCGTGCACCTCGTCCGACACGGTCTTGAAGAACCGGGTGAAGCCCAGGTCGCGCAGCTCGTCCTCCAGCTGCGAGGTCGGGTACTCCGGCAGCAGGACGGTCGCCTTCTTCGAGACGTACCGCTTCAGGTGGGCCGCGTCGAAGTGGTCGCGGTGCAGGTGCGAGACGTAGAGGTAGTCGACGTCGCCCAGGGTGTCCCAGTCGAGCTGCGAGTTGTCCGGGAAAGGGAACCACGAGGCGAAGTACGCCGGGTTCACCCACGGGTCGCACAGGATGGAACCCGCCGCCGTGTCGATCCGCATGCTGGCGTGTCCCGTACCGGTGATCCGCACTGCCCGTTTCCCTTCTCGCCGCTGTCCGCCGACGTATGACGCTACCTGAGGCCGCAGGTGGGCCGGCCCACCGCCACCGTGGTCCGCCGCTGGACCCGGCGCGCCGCGGCATGCCGGACTCCCCAGGAGTCCTCGATCACGCCATGCCAGACTGTATTGCCACCACCGCGACGCCGCACCGTCGCCGGGGCCCCGCACGTCGAGAGAGAAGGACCAGATCGTGGCCGCAGAAGAGCCGGTAACCTCGCCCGACCAGCACACTCCCACGCCGGTGAAGGCCGCCCGGGTGGCCGGGGTCGTGGTGATCATCAGCCTGCTGCTGATGCTGTTCGGCAACCACGAGGGCAACGTCGAGACCATCTGGCTGCTCGGCACCGCCGGCGTGCTCGCCGCCATCATGATCATTGACGCGGTGCTGCGCCGCAACGGCCTGCGCGACTGACCGCGTGAAACGGCCCCGGTCGCGCCCTGCTGGGCGCGACCGGGGCCGTTTCACGTCGTCGTCGAGTGGGGAGATCGCCGTTTCCGGTCATGAACCGCGATCGGACGGCAGCTCATGACCGCTGAAGGCGATCTCCGGTCGGCTAGCGGCGCGCCACGATGTCCCGGACCTCGCGCAGCGCCTGCTCCACCTCGGCCTCGTAGTAGCCGCCGGGGACCAGGTTGAGCCGGCCCGGGTCGAGCTCGCCCTCGTTGACCGCGCCGCCGGTGCGCCCGGCCAGCGTGCTGAGCACGGTCTCGAAGAGCCGGTCCACCTGCTGCGGGTCATAACCGCTGCCGAAGCGGCGCAGCTGGAAGGTGCGGCGCAGCTGGTCCACCCGGGCCAGCTCGCCCGTGTACGCCGGACCGGCCGGCATGGGCGGCGCCGACGGGGGCGGCGAGGCGAACCCGCCACCGCCGTACGACGACACGGCCGGCGCCGGGGGCACCGCGCTGAACGTGTTGGTGGCGTCGGCGTCGTACCCGCCGCGCGGCGGCGTGTCGCGGTAGACCGGCTGCTGCGCGGTCACCGAGCCGAAACCGCTGCTCGGCCCGTACGGGTCGACGCGCGGCGGCTCCGGGCCGCGGGGCGGCTCGTTGCGCGGCGGCTGCGGCTGCATCCGGATCTCGCTGGTCATGTCGGCGCGGCCGTGGCTGCCGCCGAAGCCGTCGAAGCTGCCGGGCGGGCCGGGCGGCACGGCGGGAGCGCCCTGCCCGGCGTACGACGGCTGCTGCTCCTCGAAGCGGGGCTGCTCGTAGCGCGGCAGCGCACCGGTCGGCGCGCTGGCGGCCGGGGTGCGCGTGGGCAGCGGCGGGGGCGGCGGGCCCATCCGGTCGGGCATCGGCGCGGGAGCGGGCGGCGGCGCGGCCGGGCTCATCCCCGGACGCAGGTCGGGGCCGCCCATGCCGGCGCGCAGCTCGGGGCCGCCCATGCTGGCGCGCAGCTCGGCGCCGCGGCCCGGCGCGGCCGGGCGCTCCTCCAGCTCGGCGAGCTGACGCTCGACCCGGTCGAGGTGCAGGTCGACCTGCCACTCGTCGTAGCCGCCGAAGCGCACCCGGAACACGACGTCGCGGACCTCCTGCGACCGGACGTCGGGCCCGACCGGGCTGCCGTTGAGCGTGGCCTCCACCCGGTCCAGGAACGTGTCGACCTCATCGACCTTGTAACCCCGGCGCATCGCGCGCCGGCGGAACCGCTGCCCGTGCGAGCTCACGCCGACACCTCACTCAGCTTGACCATGCCGCTCATGCCGTCTCCTCGCTGCGCTCGTCGACGGCATGAGTCGACACTGCCCATGATTCGCTCGCTTTGCTCGCTCATGCCTCAACCTCGCTCGCAGCCAACTGTCCACATGCGCCGTCAATCTCCCGGCCCCGGGTGTCACGCACCGTAGTGGCCACACCGGCCGCGCGCAACCTCCGGACGAACTCCCGCTCCACCGGCTTGGGACTCGCGTCCCACTTGCTACCCGGTGTCGGGTTGAGCGGGATGAGATTGACATGTGCCAGCCGCCCCGATAGCAGGCGACCCAGCAGGTCGGCCCGCCACGGCTGATCGTTCACATCCTTGATCATGGCGTACTCGATGCTGACCCGGCGGCCGGTGCGGGCGGCGTACGCCCACGCGGCGTCGAGCACTTCGGCCACCTTCCACCGCTGATTAACCGGCACGAGTTCGTCGCGAAGGTCATCATCGGGCGCGTGCAGCGAGAGCGCAAGGGTCACCGAGAGGTCTTCGTCGGCCAGTTTGCGCATGGCGGGGACCAGACCCACGGTCGACACCGTGACGTGCCGCTGCGACAGCCCCAGGCCCTCCGGCGCCGGGCTGGTCAGCCTGCGCACCGCGTCGATGACCCGGTTGTAGTTGGCCAGCGGCTCGCCCATGCCCATGAAGACCACGTGGCTCAGCCGGCGCGGCTGCCCGCCCATCACCCCGGACGCGGCGATCCCGGCCAGGTAGACCACCTGGTCGACGATCTCCGCGGTGGACAGGTTGCGGGTCAGGCCCGCCTGGCCGGTGGCGCAGAACGGGCACGCCATGCCGCACCCGGCCTGGCTGGAGATGCAGACGGTGACCCGGTCGGCGTAGCCCATCAGCACGCTCTCGACGAGGGAGCCGTCGTGCAGCCGCCACAGCGCCTTGCGCGTGTCGCCGCCGTCGCAGGCCAGCTCGCGCACCGGGGTCAGCAGCTTGGGCAGCAGCGTCCCGGTCAGGCGCTCCCGCGCGGCGGCCGGGATGTCCGTCATCCCGGCCGGGTCGCGCTCCAGGCGCCCGAAGTAGTGCGTCGACAGCTGGCCGGCGCGGAACGCCTGCTCGCCGAGGTCGGCCACGGCGCGGCGCCGCCCCGCCAGGTCGAGGTCGGCCAGGTGGCGCGGCGGCATGGATGCCCGGCGCGCAGTCGCACCGTCACCATCTGTAACGGAAATCAAGGGAAGGCTCGTCATGACCGATCCAGTGTCCCACGTCAGTTCACCGACGACACACCCCCGAGGGTGCCAACAGTGCTGCTCGCGAAGGTGATGGGCGTGCGCGGCGCCGTGCGCTGTGTCTCAACTCACGACGTCGGCGCCAGCACGGAAAGCAACAGGTACGCCGTCGGCACGGCGAACACGATGGAGTCGAGCCGGTCCATGATCCCGCCGTGGCCCGGCAGGATGTTGCTCATGTCCTTGATGCCGAGGTCGCGCTTGAGCAGCGACTCGGCCAGGTCGCCGAGCACCGCCGCGACCGCGATGACCACGCCGAACACCGCGCCCTTCCAGGGGGCGGCGTCCAGCAGCGCCCACAGCAGCGCCGCGCTGCCCACCCCGGCCGCCAGCACCGAGCCGGCGAAGCCCTCCCAGGACTTCTTCGGGCTGATCGTCGGCGCCATCGGGTGCTTGCCGAACAGCACGCCGGCCACGAACCCGCCGGTGTCGGAGAGCACCACCGCGGCGAGCGTCACCACGATCCGCCACTGCCCGTCCTCGGGCGTGGTCAGCGGGGCGGCGAAGCCCAGCAGGAACGGGACGTACACCATGATCAGCGCGGCGGCGCCGATGTCGCGCTGGTAGCCGGCCGGGCCGTCGCCCATCCGCCACACCATGGTGGCCAGCACGGTGATCAGCAGGCCGATGCTGAGCGCGTCCACGCCCGAGTACCAGGCCAGGCCCATCATGGCCACGGCGCCGCCCAGCAGCGGCACCAGCGGCGGCCGGGCGCCGGAGGTGCGCAGCGCGCGGGTCATCTCCCACACGCCCAGCCCCGCCGCGGCGACCAGGATCAGCACGAAGAACTGCTTGGCGAAGAACAGCGGCGTCAGGACGACCGCGAGCAGGCCGACGCCGACGGCGATGGACAGCGGCACGTTGCGCCCGGCCCGGCCGTAGTCCTTCTTCGGCTCGGCCGCGGGCTGGTCGGGCTCGGAGCCGTGGTGGGGCTCGGGGTCCCGGCCGGCGTGCGGCGCGGGCGCGTCCTCGCGGCGGCGGCGGCCGCGGGGCGGGTCGACGGGAGCGTCGGAGGGGTCGGCATACGCGTCGGGCGCGGCATCGTGGGGGTGCCGCGCCCGAGAGGCGCCGGACCGGCGGGGGTCCGTGTCGTATGGCTCGCTCATCAGACCTCGAGCAGCTCGGCTTCCTTGTGCTTGATGAGCTCGTCGATGTGCGTGACGTACTTGCCGGTGAGGTCGTCGAGCTCCTTCTCCGCCCGGCGCCCGTCGTCCTCGCCCGCCTCGCCGTCCTTGACGATGCGGTCGAGCTCCTCCTTGGCCTTACGGCGCACGTTGCGGATGGCGACCTTCGCGTCCTCGCCCTTGGCGCGCGCGATCTTGGTCATGTCGCGGCGGCGCTCCTCGGTCATCGGCGGGACGAGGATGCGCAGCTGGTTGCCCTCGTTGCCGGGGTTGACCCCCAGGTCCGAGTCGCGGATGGCCCGCTCCATCGCGCCGATCTGCGACGCGTCGTACGGCTTGATGATCACCATGCGCGGCTCGGGCACGCCGATCGACGCCATCTGCGGCAGCGGCGTGGGCGTGCCGTAGTAGTCGATCACGATCTTGGAGAACATCGCCGCGTTGGCACGGCCGGTGCGGATCGCCGCGAACTCCTCCTTCGCGTGCTCGACCGCCCGGTCCATCTTCTCCTCGGCCTCGAGGAGCGTGTCGTCGATCACGGGCCTCTCCGTCTCTGATCGTGTGTCCGGGCGGCCCGGCGGTCGCGGCGGGCCTGGTGGGCCCTGCTCCGCGCCGCGCCGGGACGCCGGTCACTGATTGCGGCTGTGCTCTGTCTTCGATCATCCGCCCAACGGCGGCGTGATGGGTGTATCACGTCCGAGCCCGCGTCGACGTGTCCGCCTGCGCGTACCCGTGAACGCGCGGAAACCCGTCCGCTACGCGGCCATAGGGTACCGCCCGTCACACCGGTCACTGCGCGAGCCCGGCCCCGAAGGTCAGGAGGCGGTGATCAGAGTCCCGATCTTGTCACCGCTGACGGCGCGCACGATGGTGTCGTCGCCCTCGGCGCCGAAGACCAGCATCGGCAGGCCGTTGTCGGCGCACAGGCTGAACGCGGCGGCGTCGGCCACCCGGATGCCCTGGCGCAGCACCTCGCCGAAGGTGATCTTGTCGATCTTGACCGCGTCGGGGTTCGTGCGCGGATCGGCGGTGTAGACCGCGTCCACCCCGTTCTTGCTCATCAGCACGACGTCCGCGTGGATCTCCAGCGCCCGCTGGGCGGACACGGTGTCGGTGGTGAAGTACGGCATGCCGGCGCCGCCGCCGAAGATCACGACGCGGCCCTTCTCCAGGTGCCGGATCGCCCGCAGCGGGATGTACTGCTCGGCGACCTGGGCCATCGTGATCGCGGTCTGCACCCGCGTCTCGATGCCCTCCTTCTCCAGGAAGTCCTGCAGCGCCAGGCAGTTCATGACGGTGCCCAGCATGCCCATGTAGTCCGCGCGCGCCCGGTCCATGCCGCGCTTCTGCAGCTCCGCGCCGCGGAAGAAATTGCCCCCGCCGACGACCACCGCGACCTGCACGCCACGGCGCACCACGGTGGCGATCTGGCGGGCGATCCCGGCCACGACGTCCGGATCGACCCCGACCTCGCCACCGCCGAAGACCTCGCCGGAAAGCTTCAGAACCACCCGGTTGAACTGGTGTCCGGACATCAGCACCCTCTCGTCTGACCTGCGACCGCGCAGGCGGTATGGAAAAGGGAGGCCGTGGCTGCCACCGACGACCTCCCTTCTTACTGCTTTGCGCCCGGCGCGGGTCAGGCCTGGCCGACCTCGAACCGCGCGAAGCGCGTGACCTCGATGCCGGCCTCGGCCAGCACCTGCTTGACGGTCTTCTTCTGGTCGCTGACGGACGGCTGCTCGATCAGGACGAAGTCCTTGAAGAACGAGTTCACCCGGCCCTCGACGATCTTCGGCAGGGCCGCCTCGGGCTTGCCCTCCTCGCGAGCGGTCTGCTCGGCGATGCGGCGCTCCGACTCGACGATCTCGGCCGGCACCTCGTCACGGGTCACGTACTTCGGCCGCATCGCCGCGATCTGCATCGCGATCGAGCGGGCGTCGTCCGCGCCGGCCTCGTCGGTCTTGCCGGTGTACGCCACCGCGACACCCACCTGCGGGGGCAGGTCGGCGCTCTTGCGGTGCATGTACACCGCGACGTCGCCGTCCAGCACGGCGAAGCGGCCGATGACCAGCTTCTCACCGATCTTGGCGGACTGCTCCTGGATCAGGTCGGCGACGGTGCCGTCGCCGATCTTCGAGGCCAGCAGCGCCTCGACGTCGGCCGGCTTGGTGGTGGCGACGTGGGCGACCAGCTGGTTGGCCAGCGCGATGAAGGCGTCGTTCTTGGCGACGAAGTCGGTCTCGCAGTTCAGCTCGAGCAGCGCGCTGCCGGAGTGCGCGACCAGACCGTTGGCGGTGGTGCGGCCGGCACGCTTGCCGACGTCCTTCGCGCCCTTGACGCGCAGGATCTCCACAGCCTTGTCGAAGTCGCCCTCGGCCTCCTCGAGCGCCTTCTTGCAGTCCATCATGCCGGAGCCGGTCAGCTCACGGAGCCGCTTGACGTCTGCAGCGGTAAAAGTGGACATCAGTTCCCTCTTTGGTAGAAGACTTCGCAAGTCGTACCACACGGTGCGGGCTCGTCACCCGCACCGTGTGACAGCGGGTCACTCAGCGGCGGCGGCGGGCTGCTCGGCGGCCGGCTTGTCACCGGTCAGCAGCTCCTGCTCCCACTCGGCCAGCGGCTCGTCGGCCGCGACGGTGCCGGGCTCCGGCTTCACGTCGCCGCCACGGGCGGCCTTGCCGGAGCGGGCGATCAGGCCGTCGGCCACCGCGGTCGCGATGACCTTGGTCAGCAGCTCGGCCGAGCGGATCGCGTCGTCGTTGCCCGGGATCGGGAAGTCGACCTCGTCCGGGTCGCAGTTGGTGTCCAGGATCGCGATCACCGGGATGCCCAGCTTGCGGGCCTCGTCGACGGCGATGTGCTCCTTCTTGGTGTCCACGATCCAGACCGCGGCCGGGAGCTTCTGCATGTCCCGCAGACCACCGAGGGTCTTGGTGAGCTTGGTCTTCTCCCGCGACAGCTGCAGGGTCTCCTTCTTGGTGTACCCCGCGGCGGTGCCGGTCAGGTCGATCGACTCCAGCTCCTTCATGCGCTGCAGCCGCTTGTACACCGTCTGGAAGTTGGTGAGCATGCCGCCCAGCCAGCGGTGGTTGACGTAGGGCATGCCCACGCGCGCGGCCTGCTCGGCCACGGCCTCCTGGGCCTGCTTCTTGGTGCCCACGAAGAGCACCGTGCCGCCCTCGGCCACGGTGTTGCGGACGAAGCTGTACGCCTTCTCGATGTAGTCGAGCGTCTGGCGCAGGTCGATGATGTAGATGCCGTTGCGCTCGGTGAAGATGAAGCGCTTCATCTTCGGGTTCCAACGACGGGTCTGGTGCCCGAAGTGAACGCCGCTTTCCAGCAGCTGGCGCATGCTGACAACAGCCATGTCAGGCCAATCTTCTCGGCACGGTCGCAGACCGTGCGTTCCCTGGTTGAACCGGCGGCCGGCGGCCGCCGCCTGGCGCCCGGTCGTCGGCCATGGTGGAACCCCGTGCGAACGGGGACCAGGGAGGCCGCCGCCCAGCCTGTCGAAGGCGGGAGGGCGCGCGAAGTCGACCACGAGGTGTGGTCGCGATAGTCAAGTGTACGCGGTGGTCCGGGCCGCTCTCGCCCGGGACACCGCATGCGGGATCCGGAGCCCGCAGGACCAGGCGCCCGGTGTCCAGCCGGGGCGCACCGCAGGCCGGACGACCGGCCAGGACCGCGCTGCGGGCTCCGCGTCACACGGATCAGGAGCCCGCCGCAGCGGCCTATCCGGCGGCGCTGCCCGCCGCGAGCAGCAGGCCCAGGCCCACCAGCAGGTAGACCAGGGGCGTGCGCAGCCACACCCGCGGGCCCTGGAACTGCACCGCCGTCGCCGCACCGGTGGTCACCGCGTACAGCCCGATGGCCAGGAACGGCAGGCCGAGCATGGCCAGCAGCGGGGCCAGCGCGGGGCCGGGCGGGCCGTCGAACGCGCCCGCCAGCAGCGACTTGAGCATCATCAGCTCGCCGAGACCCGCCACCACGCCGAACAGCGCCAGCAGCGCCGGCCGCTTGCTGCGGTAGAGCCCGTCGGACTCGGTCACCGAGCGGCGCACCGCGGCCGCGTCCACGGTCGAGGTCGGCTGCTGGATCGGGTCGGGCGCGCCCGTGATCATCGGCGGGCCGTACTGGGCGGGCGGCGACATCGGCGGGCCCGACGGCGCCGGCGGCGACATCGGCGGCGGCATGTCGCCCGGCCGCGGGCCGCGCGGGCCGAAGCCCGGGTCGACCGGCGGCAGCGGCTCCCCCGAGCGGGCGCCCCGCGGCGCGAAGTCGGGATCCACCGGCGGCATCGGCTGCCCCGACCGCTGCCCGCGCGGGGCGAAGTCCGGGTCCGCCGGCGGGGCGTAGCGGTCGCGGCCGCGGTCCCAGTCGTCGCCGCGGTCCCACTCCCGGTCGTCGGCGCGGCCGCCCGAGTTCAGCTCGGCCAGCGACGCGTAGCGGCCGTCGCCGGCCGAGCGGGGCGCCGGGACGCGGGAGTCCCCGTCGAAGTCGTACGAGTACTGGTCGGGTGCGCGTCGATCGTCGCGGCCGCCGCGCTGCTCGCGGAAGGAGCTCCAGTCGGCGAAATCGTCATGTCCGTCCACGGGCGCCCACCGTAGAGGAGTTTTCACGTCGGCGCCAACAAGCCGTCCCAATAACAGATCAACTGCATGATCAGGCGCATATCCCCAAGCGCCGCTCCGTCCACAGCCGACGGCCGCGCCGGGTGGCCCGTGACCGGTCCTCGCCCGCATCCTCGGCGGCCATGACGAAGGTGACACAGGCCGTCGGCGCCTGGGGAGAACGCCTGGCCGCCGCGCATCTGGTGGCGGCAGGCATGGTGCTGCTCGACCGGAACTGGCGCGGCCCGGCCGGGGAGATCGACATCATCGCCCGCGACGGCGACGCGGTGGTCTTCTGCGAGGTGAAGACCCGGCGCAGTGCGACGTACGGCACACCCGCCGAGGCGGTGGCGCGGGCCAAGGTGCGGCGGCTGCGCCAGCTCGCCGCGCACTGGCTGGCCGTCACCGGCGTACGCCCCTCGGAGGTGCGCTTCGACGTCGTCGCCGTGTACGCCCGCCACGGCGGCGAACCTGTCGTCGACCACATCCGCGGCGCCTTCTGATGCGCGGGCGCAACGGCCCGCCCGATCGGGTGCGGGAGCAGCGCGGCGTGGCGGGCGGAGCGGGTCGCGTCCGGGCATGCGGGCGGGACGGGGGGCTGCGGTGAGCTACGCGAAGGTGCTGTGCGCGGCGCTGGAAGGGGCCACCGGGCAACTGGTGCGGGTCGAGGCCGACCTCGCCCTCGGCCTGCCCGGCGTGGTGGTGACCGGCCTGCCCGACACCGCGCTCAACGAGGCCCGCGAGCGCGTCCGCGCGGCGATCACCAACTCCGGCGAGACCTGGCCCCAGCGGCGCATCACCGTCAACCTGGATCCGGCCGATCTACGCAAGCGGGGTTCGGGTTTCGATCTTTCGGTGGCGCTCGCCATTCTCGGCGGCTCGGGGACCCTGCCGCTCGTCGCGCTCGACGGCGTGCTGGTGCTCGGCGAGCTGGGCCTGGACGGTTCGGTCCGGCCGGTGCGCGGGGTGCTGCCGATGGTGGCCGCGGCCGCCCGGCAGGGGGTCACCCGGGCCATCGTGCCGCTCGGCAACGCCGCCGAGGCCGCGCTCGTGCCCGGCATGCAGGTCCGCGCCGCGGACACGCTGAACCGGGTCACCGGCTTCGTACGCGGCCGGTGCGCGCTGCTGGACCCGCCGGACGTGCCGCCGCCCGCCACCGCAGCCGAACCGGACCTGGCCGACGTGGCCGGGCAGGAGCTGGGCCGGCTGGGCGTGGAGGTGGCCGCCGCGGGCGGGCACCACCTGGCGCTGTTCGGCCCGCCCGGCGCGGGCAAGACGATGCTGGCGCAGCGGCTGCCGTCGCTGCTGCCGCGCCTCGACGACGAGGCGGCACTGGAGGTGACCGCGCTGCACTCGATCGCCGGCGTGCTCGCCCCCGGGGCGCCGCTGATCCGGCGGCCGCCGTTCCAGGCACCGCACCACACCGCCTCGGTCGCGTCCCTGGTCGGCGGCGGCAGCGGCCTGGCCCGCCCCGGCGCGCTGTCGCTGGCCCACCGGGGCGTGCTGATGCTGGACGAGGCCCCGGAGTTCAGCAGGCAGGCCCTGGACACGCTGCGCCAGCCGCTGGAGGACGGTGTCGTCACGCTCGGCCGCACCCGCGGCATCGTGGCGTACCCGGCCCAGGTGCAGCTCGTGCTGGCGGCCAACCCCTGCCCGTGCGCCCGGCCGGTCGGCGACGCCGCATGCGCCTGCAGTCCCCACTCGCGGCGGCGCTACATCGGCCGCATCTCCGGGCCGCTGCTCGACCGGATCGACATCCAGCTCCAGCTGCCGCCGGTGAAGGCGGCGCACCTGTTCACCGACCTCACCACGCGCGAGGCGTCCGGGACGGTCGCGCAGCGGGTCGCCGCCGCCCGCGCCACGGCCGCCGCGCGCTGGACCGGCCTGGGCGTGCGCTGCAACGGCGAGGTGCCCGGCACGGTGCTGCGGCAGCGGCGCTGGCGGCTGCCGGACGAGGTCACCGCCGAGCTGCGCCACCGGCTGGACGTCGGCACGCTGTCCGCCCGCGGCCACGACCGTGTGCTGCGGGTGGCCTGGACCCTGAGCGACCTGGCCGGACTGGACCGGCCGGGCGCGGCCGAACTCAACATCGCCCTCCAACTCCGCACGGGAGCACTCACATGAACATCCCCGACGACCTCGCCGGCGGTGCCGACGACCGGCAGGTCCGCGACGCCCGCATCGTGCTCGGCTGCCTCGTCGAGCCGGGCAGCGCCGCGCTGCACCGGCTCGTCACCGCGTACGGGCCGGTGGAGGCGCTGGACCGGCTCACGTCCGGGCTGGAGTCCGGCCCGCTCGCCGAGGCCGCCGCGCTGCGGCTGCAGGGCCGGTCCGCGGCCGAGCTGGCGGAGCGGCTGTGGGAGCGCGCCGCACGGCTGGGCGTACGCGTCATCACGCCGGAGTCCGCCGAGTGGCCCGGCCACCTGGCCGACCTGCGGCACATCAGCCGGGAGGGCCCGTCCACGATCGACCGCGACACGTTCCCGCCGCAGAGCGTGTGGCTGCGGGGCCCGCACCTGCTCGCCGAGGCCGTCGCGCGCTCGGTGTCCCTGGTCGGCGCCCGCGCCAACACGGTGTACGGCGCGCACGCCGCGGCGGAGCTGGGCTACGGGCTGGCCGGTCGGGGCTGGACGGTGATCTCCGGTGGCGCGTACGGCATCGACGCGGTGGCCCACCGGGCCGCGCTCGCCGCGGGCGGGCTGACCGTGGCCGTGCTGGCCTGCGGCGTGGACCGGCCGTACCCGCTGACCAACAGCGCCCTGTTCGAGCAGATCGCCGAGGAGGGGCTGCTGATCAGCGAGTGGCCGCCGGGCACGGCGCCGTTCAAGCTGCGCTTCCTGGTCCGCAACCGGGTCATCGCGGCGCTGTCGCGCGGCACGGTGCTGGTCGAGGCGGGGGCGCGCAGCGGCGCGCGGCAGACTCTGCGCCGGGCGCGCGAGCTGGGCCGGGCCGCGATGGCGGTGCCCGGCCCGATCACGTCCGAGGTCTCCGTCGGCTGCCACGAGGAGCTGCGCCGCGAGCCGCACGAGCCGGTGCGCCTGGTCGCCTCGGTGGAGCACGTGCTGGAGGAGGTCGGCGGGGTCGGCGACCTGGCGCCGGTGCCGCGCGGGGCGCAGCGGCCGCTGGACGGGCTCGACCCCGTCGAGCAGCAACTGGTCGACGCGGTGCCGCGGCGGGGCTCCGCGCACGCCACGCAGATCGCCGTGGACGCCGGGGTGTCCCTGCGCGACGCGCTGGCGAAGCTGCCCTCCCTGGCCCTACGCGGCCACCTGCGCGAACAGTCCGGTTCCTACAGCCGCCCCCGCCGGTAACGGGTGAAGATCGCGGTTTCTGGTCAGGAAGTGAAGCCTGACCACACCTTCTGACCAGAAACCGCGATCTTGACGCGGCTGGGGCGTGTGGCCGACGCCGCGGGGCGGGAGCGCGCGGCGGCGCGGGGGCGCGCGGGGGCGCGGGGGCGCGCGGGGGCGTGGGGTGCGGCGGGGGCGGGGCGCAGGGTGGGGTGGGTGGTGGCCGGGGGCTGGGATGAACGGTGCCGGAGGGGGGTGCAGCGCCTAGACTCCGGTTGCGTGATCACCTCTCTCGCCGCCCCCGCCCCGCTGGACGGCTCGCGTGACCTGTTCGCGCTCGACTTCACCGTCGCGCACCTCAACCACGGCTCGTTCGGCGCGGTGCCCGTGCCGGTGCGCGAGGCGCGCCGGCGGCTGATGGACGAGCACGACGCGAACCCGGTGCGGTTCGTCACCAACTCGGGCCTGTGGGAGCGGGTGGCGGCGGCCCGCGCCACGCTGGCCGGGTTCTGCGGCGCCGATCCCGACGACAGCGCGATCGTCGCCAACGCCACCACCGCGACCGCACTGGTGCTGGCGACGGTGGCCCCGCGCGCGGGCGACGAGATCCTGGTGACCGACCACGGCTACAACGCGGTCCGGCTGGCGCTGACCGACGTGGCGCAGCGGCACGGCGTACGGGTGGTGACGGTCCCCGTCGAGCTGGGCTCGTCCGACGCCGACACCGCCGAGGCCGTGCTGTCCCGGGTCGGGCCCCGCACCTGCCTGGCCATCGTCGACCAGGTGTCGTCGGCGACCGCGCAGCGGCACCCGGTGGCGACGCTGGCCGCCGCGCTGCGCGAGCGCGGGGTGCCGCTGCTGGTCGACGGCGCGCACGCGCCCGGCATGCTGGCCCACCCCGCCCGCGGCCTGGAGGCCGACTTCTGGGTGGGCAACCTGCACAAGTGGGGCTTCGCCCCGGCCGGGACGGCGCTGCTGCGGGTCGCGCCGTGGTGGCGGGAGCGGATGGTGCCGCTGGTCGTCTCGCACTCCCAGCCGGACGGCTTCCCGGCCTTCCTGGAGCAGCAGGGCACCACCGACCTCAGCCCGTGGCTGGCCGCGCCGGTGGGCCTGACCCTGTTCGAGCGGTACGGCTTCGACACCGTCCAGCGGCACAACGCGCAGCTCGCCGCGTACGGGCAGCGAATCGTCGGTGACGCGCTCGGGATCGACCCGGCCGCGCTGCCCGATCCGGGTGAGCACGTGAGCATGCGGCTGCTGCCGGTGCCCGACGGCCTGGTCGCCGACCACGACGCGGCGGCCGCGCTGCGCAACCGCATCGCCGACGAGCTGGCCGCCGAGGTCAACGTGATGGTCTGGCGCGACCGCTCGTTCGTGCGGCTCAGCGCGCAGATCTACAACCGCGCCGCCGAGTACGAGCGCCTCGCCGAGGGCCTGCCGGCACTGCTGCGGAAGTAGGCAGCAGCCGCACCCGGCCGAGCCCGAGCACCGCCAGCGGGTCGAGGTACTCCCTGCCCCGCCGCAGCCCCCAGTGCAGGCATGCGGCGGCGGGGCAGCCGGGGTGGCCCGGGGCGAGGGTGCCCAGCGGCTGCCCGGCGGCGACCTGCTGACCGGCCTTCACCACGGCGTCGACGGGTTCGTAGGTGGTGCGCAGCCCGCCCGGGTGGTCGACGCTGACGACGCCGCGCCCGGCGAGGCGTCCGGCGTAGACCACCGTGCCCGCGCTCGCGGCCAGCACCGGCGTGCCGGGGTCGGCGGCCAGGTCCACCCCGCGGTGGCCCGGCAGCCAGGGCTGCGGCGGCGGATCGAACAGGCGCACCGGGCGCGGCGTGCCGCTCAGCGGCCACCGCCAGCCGCCCGAAGGCGCGACAGCCCAGCCGGCAGCGGTGGCTGCCGGGCGGGATGCGACGGCCGCGACGGCTCGCCCGGTGGCCGGCGGCGGAGCGGCGGCGAGCGTGGTCTGCGTGAGCAGGGCCAGGACGGCCCAGGTCGGCTTCATGGCGGGCAGCCTGCCGGGCCGCGCGCTCGCGCGCCACGGGCGCGGAAGCGGGCCTGTGGACGGGCGGGCGGTTGTGGACAACCGCCCGCCCACGCCTTCGGTGTGCTAGGGGCCGTGCGTCAGAAGCCGCCCTCGGCGGGCAGGGAGATGTCGGGCTTCTCCAGCTCCTCGACGTTCACGTCCTTGAAGGTCATCACGCGCACGTTCTTCACGAAACGGGCAGGACGGTACATGTCCCACACCCACGCGTCGTGCATCTCCACCTCGAAGTAGACCTCGCCGTCAGAGTTGCGCACGTGCAGATCGACCTGGTTGGCCAGGTAGAACCGCCGCTCAGTCTCCACCACGTAGGAGAATTGGCGCACGATGTCGCGATACTCCCGGTAGAGCTGCAGCTCCATGTCGGTCTCGTACTTCTCGAGATCCTCTGCGCTCATCGTTCGCCCTCCTGCGGCCACGTCCTGCCGATGAACCGTACCGCGCCGTGCCACGCGGCGCGCGTTTAGCCACGGAGGGCGCTCGGCACCGTCGGCTCGGTCACATTCCCACGACGGCGCGCCCGCGCTCCGCCCGCGCCACGTTCTGGTACGACCGCCGGTGCACCGGGCTGGGCCCGTGCTCCTCCAGCGCGGCCTGGTGCTCGGCGGTGCTGTACCCCTTGTGCAGCGCGAAGCCGTACTGCGGGTACACCATATCGAGCTGCGTCATGATGCGGTCGCGCGACACCTTCGCGAGCACGCTGGCCGCCGCGACACACGCCGCCACCTGGTCACCCTTCCACACGGCGAGGTTGGGCACGCCCACCCCGTCGACGGGGAAACCGTCGGTCAGCACGTACGACGGGCGCGGCTGCAGGGCCGCCAGCGCGCGGCGCATCGCGGTGAGATTGCACACGTGCAGCCCGCGCGCGTCGATCTCCTCCGGGCCGATCACCACCACCGCGTGCGCCACCGCCACGTCGAGCACCCGGGCGTAGATCCGGTCCCGGGCCGCCGCGGTCAGCAGCTTGGAGTCGGTCAGGCCCTCGATCTCGGCGCGCCGGCTCTCCGGCAGCACCGCCGCCGCGGCCACCAGCGGGCCCGCGCAGGCCCCACGGCCGGCCTCGTCGGCCCCGGCGACCACGGCGAAGCCGCGCCGCTGCAGGGCGCGTTCCAGCGCGTACACGCCGCCGTCGACGCGCAGCACGGGCCGGGACGGGCTCAGCACGCGACCACCCCCGCGCCGCACATCACGGCGACCAGGTCTGCCGGGTAGATGACCTCGTCGGTGCCGCGCAGCTCGGCCACGCTCCACCAGTGGTGCCCGTGCACCCAGGCCCGCTCGACCTCGTCGAAGCCGCTGGTGTCGACCTGCCACTGCGGCACGCGTACCACGAAGAAGTCCTGTTCCTGCTGGTATGCGACGCCGGCGAACGAGAACGCGGTCACCTCGGAGTGGACCGGGCCGCCCAGCCGCTCGGCGGGCACGGCCAGGCCGGTCTCCTCGTACAGCTCGCGGGCGGCGGCCTGCGCGGTCGTCTCACCGTCGTCGAGGCCCCCGCCGGGGGTGAACCAGTACTGCCGGTCGGGCCGGTGCGGATCGCTGCCCCGGAACAGCAGCACCCGGTCGGCCGCGTCCACCAGCAACACCCGACCGGCACGCCGGCGCCGGGGTTCGGCCTGCGGTGCCACCTGCATGTCATGGAGCCTAGTTCCTCCGCCGGCCGGCCGCCCGCCCGGCGGGGCGGTCACCGGCTGGCCGCCGCCGACGGCTCGGGCACGCCCGAGAACGTGTCCGGCACGGTGAGCCAGGTGGTCCGGTTGAACGGCCAGAACAGCACGAAGGCACGGCCGATCACGGAGTCGACCGGCACCGTCGCCTCCTCGATGTTCTGGCCGTGGTTGTTGTAGTTGGCCAGCGAGTCGCCGGACGCCTCGCGGTGGTCGCCCATCACCCACAGGCGGCCCTCGGGCACGGTGATGTCGAACTCCTCGGGCGCCATCCGGTTGCCCGGGTAGACGTAGGGCTCGTCCAGCGGGTGGCCGTTGACCTGGATGCGGCCCTGCGGGTCGCAGCAGACCACGCGGTCGCCCGGGACGCCGATCACGCGCTTGATGTAGTCCTCGTGCTCGGGGGTGTTGCGCCAGCTCTGCGGCGACACGAACACGATGATCTCGCCGCGCTCGGGCTCCCGGAAGTCGTAGACGAGCTTGTTGACCAGCACCCGGTCGTCCACCAGGAGGGTCTCCTCCATCGAGCCGGACGGGATGAAGAACGTCTGCACCACGAACTGCCGCACCAGGAACGCCACGATGATGGCCACGCCCAGCAGGATCGGCAGTTCCTTCCAGAACGAACCCTTGCTGCTTTTGGTCTGCTCGTCAATCACGGACGGAGCCTACGCGGCGAAACTGAAAACGACGATCACCCGTGCTGTGTTGCACCACCGCGTGTAAGCCTCCGGCGTACCAGCACGGCGCCCAGCAGCACGGGAGCGATCACCGCGAGCTCCGGTGCGGACGCCGGGGTGGCGGTGCCGGCCGCCAGCGCCGGGTCCGGCACCTTGTCGAACACCTCCTGGTGGGCCACCGAACTCCAGCGGTCCAGCGGCAGCGCGACCACCATCGCCTTGCCGATGACGTCGTCGATGGGCACCTGGCCCTGGCAGCGCGAGTCCTGGGACACCAGGCGGTGGTCGCCCATCACGAACAGCATGCCGGGCTCCACCGTGACCTCGGCGAACTTGCGCGAGTTGCAGCTCTTCTCGGCGGTTGTCTCCAGCGACGAGTTGCGCACCACGTACGGCTCGTCGATCGGGACGCCGTTGACGTAAATCCGACCCTGCACGTCGCAGCAGGACACCCGGTCGCCGGGCACGCCGATCACGCGCTTGATGAAGTCCTTCTCGCCGGGCTGGCTGATGCCGACCAGGTCGCCGACGGTGCGGCCGAGCTTGGAGAAGAAGCCTGCGTCGGGGTCGTTGCCGTTCTCCGGCGCCCAGTTGTCCGGGCCCTTGAACACGATGACCTCGCCCCGCTCGGGGTCGCGGAACTCGTACACCACCTTGTTGACCAGCACCCGGTCACCGACCAGGAGGGTGTCCTCCATGGACCCGGACGGGATGTAGAACGCCTGCATCAGGAAGGTGCGGATGAGCACGGCCAGGCAGAACGCGACCACCAGCAGCAGCGGGAGCTCCTGCCACAGGGGCATGCCCTTGCGACCGCGCCCCCTGCGGCGGCGGCGCTTCTTCCACTGCTCGCCCGTGAACTCGTCGTCGTGGGATGCCCTACGGCTGGGAAGGAGTGCCACAACTGCCGCCGCTCGTGAAGTTCGCCACCGGATGTCGGCGCAACTCTAGAAGACCGGAGAACTTTTCAGAAGTCCCGTCCGGTTCTGGAAATGCGGCGGTCACCCGGTGGGCGCAACGGCGACGGGCGGCGACACCCGCAGGTGTCACCGCCCGTGAACGGCTTTCGGCCGAAGGTCTCAGGCGACCTTGGCGTCCCGCAGCTCCTTGATCTTCGCCTTCTTGCCACGCAGGTCGCGCAGGTAGTACAGCTTCGCCCGGCGCACGTCACCGCGGGTGACGAGCTCGATCCGGTCGATCGCCGGGCCGTGGATCGGGTAGGTGCGCTCGACACCCACGCCGAAGCTCAGCTTGCGGACCGTGAAGGTCTCGCGCAGGCCCGAGCCCTGGCGACGGATGACGACGCCCTGGAAGACCTGGATACGGGAGCGGTTGCCCTCGACGACCCGGACGTGCACCTTGAGGGTGTCACCGGCCCGGAAGGAGGGGATGTCCGCCCGCAGGGAGGCGGCGTCAAGTGCGTCCAGCGTGTTCATCGCTGCATCCTTGAATCTCAGCGCACCGTCGCGATGCGCGTGTGGGCGATACTGACCCCGCGCGCACGCCAACCGCGTGGCGGCGTGGGTCCGGGGTCCTCGTCGTCGCGCACGGCGTGCTCGTCCGACGGCAGACGTCACCGTCCGCGGACGGCAACCTCCCTACTCTGCCACATCGACCGGCCGGGCCGGAAATCCAGCCCCGTCGAGGAGCGCGAGGTCACGCTTGTCCAGGCTCGCCCGGTCGAGCGCGGCCAGCAGGTCCGGCCGCCGGGTGGCGGTACGCAGCAGCGCCTGGTCGCGCCGCCAGCGGGCGATCCGGCCGTGGTCACCGGAGCGCAGGATGTCGGGCACCTCGTGCCCGCGCCACGACTGCGGCTTGGTGTAGACCGGCGTCTCCAGCAGGCCGTGCGCGTGCGACTCGTCGGCCAGCGACTCGGCGTTGCCGAGCACGCCCGGGATGAGCCGGGTGATCGCCTCCATCATCACCAGCACCGCGACCTCGCCGCCGAAGAGCACGTAGTCGCCCAGCGACACCTCGCTGACCGGCATCCGCAGCGCGGCGTGGTCGAGCACGCGCTGGTCGATGCCCTCGTACCGGCCGCACGCGAAGATCAGATGCGGCTCGCGGGCCAGCTCGTACGCGGTGGCCTGGGTGAACGGTGCGCCCGCCGGGCTCGGCACGACCAGCCGCGCCGCGGTGCCCTCGGGCGCCAGCGCGTCCAGCGCCTCACCCCACGGCTCCGGGCGCATCACCATGCCCGGCCCGCCGCCGTACGGCGTGTCGTCCACGGTGCGGTGCACGTCGTGCGTCCACGTGCGCAGGTCGTGCAGGCGCAGGTCGAGCACCCCGGTGGTGCGCGCCTTGCCGATGAGCGACAGCTCCAGGGGCGCGAAGTACTCCGGGAAGATGGTGACGACGTCGACGCGCATGCCCATGCCGGTCTCCGTCACAGGTCGAACAGCCCGCCGGGCGGGTCGACGACGATCCGGCCGCCGGCCACGTCCACCTCGGGCACGATCGCGCTGACGAACGGGATCAGGCCGGTACGGCCGTCCGGCATGCGTACCACCAGCAGGTCCGACGCCGGCGCGTGGTCGATGCGGGTGACCTTGCCCAGCGCCTCGCCGCCGACGGTGACCACGTCGAGCCCGACCAGCTGGTGGTCGAGGAACTCGTCCGGGTCCTCGGGCGGCGTGATGTCGGCGGAGTCGACGTTGAGGACCGCGCTCTTGGCCAGCTCGGCCGTGTTGCGGTCGGCGATCTCCGCGAAGGTGACGATCAGCTTGCCCGAGTGCGGGCGCGCCGACTCCACCGTGAGTGTCCCGGGCAGCCCCGCCACGGTGGGCTCGACGACCAGCGTCGAGCCCACCGCGAAGCGCTGCGCGGGCTCGTCGGTGCGCGGCTGCACCAGGACCTCGCCCCGGATGCCGTGCGCGCGCACGACGTGTCCGACGATCAGAAGCATGAGCCGCTGATCGCCGTCAGAATGCGTCGACGATGTCGACGCGGATGCCCTTGCCGCCGACCGAGCCGACCACCTGGCGCAGGGCACGCGCGGTGCGACCACCCCGACCGATGACCGTGCCGAGGTCCTCGGGGTGCACCCGAACCTCCAGCCGCGGCCCGCGGCGGTTGTCGACCAGACGCACCCGGACGTCGTCCGGGTGGTCCACGATGCCCTTGACGAGGTGCTCCAGCGCGGGCCGGAGCGCTGCGTCAGCCCTGCTGCTCGTCGCCGGCCGCAACAGTCTGCTCCTCAGCCTTGGCCTCGGCTGCCGGCTCGGCAGCCTTCTCCGCCTTGGCGGGCTCCGCCTTGGCGGCCTTCTTCGCCGGGGCGGCCTTCGGGGCCTCGAGGCCCGCGGCAGCCTGGGCGGCAGCCTCGTAGGTGGCCTTGCGGTCGGCCTTCGGCGCCGCGACCAGCAGCGGCGGCGGGGCCGGCAGGCCCTTGAACTTCTGCCAGTCGCCGGTCTTGGAGAGGATGGCGATCACGGACTCGCTCGGCTGCGCGCCGACCGACAGCCAGTGCTGCACCCGGTCCGACTTGACCTCGATCACCGAAGGGTCTTCCTTCGGCTGGTAGATACCGATGTACTCGATCGCCTTGCCGTCGCGCTTGGTGCGCGAGTCGGCGACGACGATGCGGTACTGCGGGTTGCGGATCTTGCCCATCCGCAGAAGCCGGATACGAACGGCCACGTTTTTACGCTCCTGTGGGATTGAGATGAGCGCCATCGCCCTGCGTGGGGTTGCCGGGCTCCGTTGCTCGAGACATCGAGACGCACCGGAAGTTAGAGGGCAGCCGGGAACGAACCGAATATCAGCTAGCCATTGTGCCAGACGGATCGGCCCGCACCGCGCGCGGGCGGTCCCAACCCGCTGTGCGCCGCGGCACCGGCCACGCCGGGTCGGGACGGAAGTCACACCAGGTCCCGTCGAACGGGAACGCGCCCGACTGCGCCACCGCGGCCAGCCGCGCCCCGTCCGCCCGGATCGCCGCGGCCTGCGCCTCGTCCCAGTAGTGCAGGTGACCGGTCTTCGCCACCAGCTCCCGCTCGTCCTTCCAGCGCCAGCTCAGGTCGGGGTCCACCAGCACGTCGAGCGCGTTGTCGGCGAAGTCCACGCCGCGCACGTCACCGTCACGCCAGCGGACGAAGGGCTCCTCGAGGTTGCCGTACCAGGACAGGAACCGCCCCTGCCGGAAGAACCACCACACCGACCACGGCTCGCCGGAGCGCTGCCACATCAGCAGGTCGTTGCCGCTCCAGACCAGCGGGCGCAGCACCGCGTCCGGGCCCAGCTCGTCGAGCGTGCCGTCGTGGTGGGTGCGCCCGTCCCCGGTCATGATCCGCCAGTACGTCGCGCCCGCGGGCAGCCACAGCAGCAGCCCCCGCTCGCCGTCCTCGATCACGCGGGTGGCCTGCAGGAACGTGATCCGTCCACCCCGCCAGCACCGCCGCAGCACGGTCTGTCCCGGTTCGAAGTACATGCGCCGGGACCATACCGGCGGATCCGGCCACGCGGGGTCCCGTCACCCCATGATCACGATTCGGTGTCATGATCCGCAGCCGGACCGCAGATCATGACACCGAACAGCGATCATGCGTCGGCGCGACGCGACGCGACACGGCGGCGTGACGTGACGTGACGCGACGCGACAGGCTCGGCCGGGTCAGCCGGCGAGGGCGCGCGGGCGGTCCCAGCCGGCCGGGACCACGCCGGGGACGGTCCAGGACGGGTCGGGCTGGAAGTCGCACCAGGTGCCGTCGAACGGGAACGCGCCCGCCTCGATCAGCTTCACCACCCGCTCGCCCTCGGTGCGCACCGCCTCCCCGTCGGCCACCCAGTAGTGCCCCGGGTACGCCAGGCGCTCGGTGAACTCCTCCTCGTCCTTCCAGCGCCACGAGCGGTCGGGCGCCACCACGATGTCGAGATCCTGGTCCACGATGTCCACCCCGGCGACGTGGCCGTCGTCCCAGCGCACGCCGGACTCCTCCAGGTTGACGTACCACCGGGTGAACCGGCCCGCGTCGTCGCGGAAGAACCACACCGAGTGGTCCTCGCCGCGCGGCAGCCACTTGAGCAGGCTGGGCCCGGACCAGCTGACCTCCCACAGCTTCGTCTCGGTCTCGATCCACTCCGTGAACGGCATCGCCCGCAGCCCGCGCCGGTCCACCGTCAGCCGGTCCAGCATCGGCGCGCCGCGCGGCACCCACAGCAGCAGGCCCTGCTCGTCGTCGGCGGCCACCACGGCCGTCTTGAGCAGGCCGATGCGGTGGCCGTGGAAGTGGCGGTGCAGGATCACCCGTCCGGGTTCGAAGCGCATGTGCCAACCCTAGCGAAATACTTGATTGACCAAGTCGTACGACACTAGAGTCGTTCCGTCGCGATGCACCGCAGCGGCCTGTCCCGGCCCGCTCGCACAGGGAGCGGGAATGGGTGGCACTCGTCCGGGTGACCGGGCCGGATCGACGAGCCTGCCACATACCTGAGTCATGTCCGTGCACCACGCTCAGGAGGACTGGGGAGTGCAGATTCCCTTCGAACACGCCAAGCGGATCCCGAAGATCGACGAGGACTTCACCTCGTTGGCCGAACACGTCCGCCAGATCGCCGAGACGCAGCGCAAGCACACCGCGATCCTGGAACGGCACACCGTCTACCACCAGGAGCACCGGACCGAGCTGGCTGCCATGCGCAGCGAGCTGGCCGCCGCTCGCACCCACATGGACCTGCGCTTCACCGCGCTGGAGGACGACCTCGTCGGGGTCAAATCCGACGTTGGCACGCTGAAGTCCGACATGATCGAGGTCAAGTCCGACGTGGCCGGTCTCAAGACCGACGTGGCCGGTCTCAAGACCGACGTAGCCGGTCTCAAGACCGACGTAGCCGGTCTCAAGACCGACGTAGCCGAGATCAGGACCGACGTGGTCGAGATCAGGACCGACGTGGCGGAGCTCAGGACCGACATGTCCGAGATGAAGGGCACCCTAGCGGTGATCCTGTCGCGGCTGCCGGAGCCGCCCGCCGTGTGACATGGCGCGAGGGCGGCCCACCGGGGTTCCGGTGGGCCGCCCTCGTCGTTGGTTCGTCAGTACGAGCGGGCCAGGATCGCGGTCAGGTCGGGCTCGTCCTGGGAGGCCGGGACCGAGCCGTCGGCCCGGTACAGGCAGCGCACCGTGACGGCGCGCTCGTTGGCCAGCGCCTCGCCGTCCACGCCGACCGCCGACCACGGGATGCGGGCCCAGCCGGTCGCGGCCGCCTCGAACGCCTCGTCCAGCGTGGACACGTCGGCGGTGTTCGCCTCGCGGCGCGCCAGCGCCTCGTCGTACAGCGCCTTCTGGTCGGCCTCGAGCGCGGCGGTGACCGCGCCGACGGCCTCGCCCAGCGCGAGCGGGGTCTTCGAGCCGTCGAAGCGGCGCACCAGCACGACCCGGCCCTCGGCCAGGTCGCGCGGGCCGACCTCGACCCGGACCGGGTATCCCTTCAGCTCGGCGTCGACGGCGCGGCGGCCGAACGGGGTGTCCACCCGGTCGTCCAGCTTCACCCGCACCCCGGCCGCGGCCAGGTCCTCGACGAGCGTGCGCGCGGCGGACGTGATCGAGCCGTCGGTCTCCTTGACCACGGTGACCAGCGCCTGGATCGGCGCGAGCGCCGGCGGGATGCGCATGCCGTTGTCGTCGCCGTGGCACATGATCAGGCCGCCGAGCATGCGGGTCGAGGTGCCCCAGGAGGTGGTCCAGGCGTGCTCGCGGGCGCCGGCCTGCGACGAGTACGCGATGTCGAACGCCTTGGCGAAGTTCTGGCCGAGCTCGTGCGAGGTGCCCATCTGCAGCGCCTTGCCGTCACCCATCATCGCCTCCAGCGTGTAGGTGCTGGTGGCGCCCGCGAAGCGCTCGCGGTTGGTCTTGCGGCCCAGCACCACCGGGATGGCGAGCAGGTCGCGCATGTGGCGCTCGTACACCTCGTGGTGGATCTTCAGGGTGTAGGCCTTGGCGTCGGCCTCGGTGGCGTGGGCGGTGTGGCCCTCCTGCCAGAGGAACTCCGAGGTGCGCAGGAAGATCCGCGGGCGCATCTCCCAGCGGACCACGTTGGCCCACTGGTTGAGCAGCAGCGGGAGGTCACGGTACGAGTCGACCCACTTGGCCATGAACTCGCCGATCACGGTCTCGCTGGTGGGGCGCACCACGACCGGCTCGGCGAGCTGCTTGCCGCCGCCGTGGGTGACCACCGCGAGCTCCGGCGAGAAGCCCTCGACGTGCTCGGCCTCGCGCTTGAGGTAGCTCTCCGGGATGAACAGCGGGAAGTACGCGTTCTCCGCGCCCGCCGCCTTGATCCGGGAGTCCATGTCGGCCTGCATCCGCTCCCAGATGGCGTACGCCGTCGGTCGGATGACCATGGTGCCTCGGACCGGGCCGTTGTCGGCCAGCTCAGCCTTGGAGATCAGGTCCTGGTACCAGCGGGGAAAGTCCTCCGCCCGGGGAGTGAGCACACGTGCCATAGCGGGTCATCCTACTGACCCGCCCGCGTCCGCCGCGCGCCGCCGTCCCGATCCAGCCAAGATCGTCCGACTTGCCAGGCACATGGGCGTATGCGCGTCCAAGATACGCACAGGTGCCAGGCAAGTCGGACGATCATCTCGCGGGGCACGGCGCACGGCGCGTGGAACGCGGGTCCGCGGCCGGCGGCGGGTCAGCGGATGACGCGCCGAGATCGAGGCGGGTCAGCGGATGACGCGCCGAGATCGAGGCGGGTCAGCGGATGACGCGGCCGCGCAGGACGATGCGCTGGGGGACGAGCAGGGCGCGCAGGTCGGCGCGGGGGTCGTCGGCGTAGACGACGAGGTCGGCCAGGCCGCCCTCGACCAGGCCGGGGAAGCCGAGCCAGTCGCGGGCCCGCCAGGAGCCGGCGGCCAGCACGTCCGCGGCGCGCATCCCGGCGGCGTGCAGGCGCAGCATCTCCTGGGCGGCGAGGCCGTGCGTGATGCCGCCGCCCGCGTCCGAGCCGACGAAGATCGGCACCCCCGCCTCGTACGCCGCCGACACCACCGCCGGGAACCTGTCCCGCAGCGCCAGCATGTGCTTGGCGTACCCGGGGAACTTCGCCTCGGCCCGCTCCGCGATGTGCCCGAACGTCTCGATGTTGATCATTGTCGGCACCAGTGCCGTGCCCTGGCGGGCCATCAGGTCCAGCAGGTCCGCCGACAGGCCGGTGCCGTGCTCGACGCAGTCGATGCCCGCCCGCACCAGCGTGGCCACGCTCGACTCCTCGAAGCAATGCGCGGTGATGCGCGCCCCGGCCGCGTGCGCGGCGCCCACGGCCGCGGTCAGCGTCGCCTCGTCCCAGGCGGGCGCCAGGTCGCCGCGGTCACGGTCGATCCAGTCGCCGACCAGCTTCACCCAGCCCGTGCCCGCGGCCGCCTGCCTGGTCACCTCCGCGACCACCTCGTCGGCGGGCACCTCCACCCCGATCTCGGGCAGGTAGCGGCGCGGCGGCGCGACGTGGCGGCCCGCGCGGGCCAGCCGCGGCATATCCTCGGCGTCGTCGAGCTCGGCGTACGGGAACGGCGAGCCCGCGTCCCGGATCGCCAGCACGCCGGCCTCGCGGTCCATCGCGGCCAGCTCGCGGGCCTGCGCCAGCTCGGTCACCGGTGCGCCGCCGGGGGCGATGCCGATGTGGCAGTGCGCGTCGACCAGGCCGGGCAGGACGTACCCGCCGTCGCTGACCGTCTCCGCGCCCGGCACCGGGGTCAGCGTCACCCGGTCCCCCACCAGCCAGATGTCTCGGACCTCGTCCTCGGGGAGCACCACGCCCCGCACGTGCAGCGCCGTCGCCATGCACGCACCATTTCACACTCGTGGACACCGCTGGCTACGGTGTGCGCCATGCCGCCGACCCAAGGTCCCCCGCGCCGGTACGCGGACGGCGATCTCCTGGCCGCGACGATCCGGCACCCCGTGGCGCAGCACCCCGAACACCGGCCGCGTGTCGGCACCGGGGCGCACCCCGAACACCGGGCGCGTGTAGGTGTCGAGGCCGCGCCGCAACGCTGCGTAGCCCTCGGTCACGCCGACGGACCTGGCGGTGGCCGCGCGTGACGCGGCTGCTGCGGCGAGTGCTGTGGGCGGTGCCGGGCGTGCTCCTCGGTGTGCTGCTCAACGTGACCGCCGGCCTGCTCCGGCACGTCCCCGGCTGGCCCGGCGGCCTGGTGGGCCTGCTCTCGGGCTACCTCCTGGTCCTGACGCCGGCCGTGCTCGGGCTCACGGCCGCGCTGCGCCGGCTGACCGCGCCGGCCGTCGGCTTCCGGGCGCTGCCGGGCAGGTTCCAGACACAGGCGGCACCGGGCCTGTACAGCATCGTGGTCCTCGTGGGCTACCTCGCCGCACCGGGGCTGCTGAGCGGCGATCCCTGGGCCCTGGTCGTGGTGGCTCCGCTGGTCGGGTTCGCGTTCCTGCCGCGGTTCATGCTCACGCCAGCGGGGCTCGACCTGCGCCCGTTCGGGCTACCCGCCGTCCCCTGGGCGCAGCTGGCGGCGGTGGAGGTGCTTCCCGGCGGGTGGCGAGGCCGCCAGCGCCTACTGCGGATCACCCAGCAGCCGCCGGCCGGCCGGCCGCGCGTGGAGTCCGTCCCGCTGTGGCCGGCACGCGACAGCACGTTCCTGGTGGACGCCATCCGGCACTACGTCGCGCACCCGGAGCACCGGGCGGCCATCGGCGCCGAGGCCGAGCTGCGCCGCCTGCGCGAGGCGCTGGTCACCGCCCCGGAGGGTGGACAGCGGGCATGACCGGCCCGGTCACCCGAAGGAGCGAAGGCCGCCGCGGGATCGATCGTGGTGCCTTGCGTTGTTCGAACATGTGTTCGATAATGGATGCAGGCGCGGGGCGCCGGCGCAGCTGAGTGATGGCAGTCAGCATCTGCGACGGCGCCTCCCCGACTGCATGCATCGATCCCATGCAGAGACGAAGAAGATCGCCACCTCGGGGCCGGGGTCGGGGGGTGACCGGTTGCGGACCCTGAGGTGGCGATCTTTTTCTTACGGACCTACTTGTCCTTGCCGTCGTCCTCGCGGCGCATCAGCTTGCCGAAGTCGAGCTTCGGCGCCTTGAACGGGTTGCCGCCGCCCATCTGCTGCTCCAGCGCGGCCGGGTCCAGGCCCGGGGGCAGCTGCGGCATACCGGCCATGCCGCCCGGCAGACCGGCCGGGAAGCCGCCGCCACGGGGGCCGCCGCCGCCCTTGGTGCCCTTGCGCTTGTTCTTGGGCGACTTGGTGGCCTTGCGGCGCCCGCCGCCGGGCAGGCCCATCATGCCGCCCATCTGCTTCATCATCTTCTGCGCCTGCTCGAAGCGGTTGAGCAGCTGGTTCACGTCGGTGACGGTGACACCCGAACCGCGCGCGATGCGCGCCCGCCGCGAGCCGTTGAGGATCTTCGGGGTGGCCCGCTCGCCCGGGGTCATCGAGCGGATGATCGCGGTGACCTTGTCGAAGTGGCTGTCGTCGAGCTCGGCGAGCTGGTCCTTCATCTGCCCCATGCCCGGCATCATGCCGAGCAGGTTGGCGATCGGGCCCATCCGCCGCACGGCGATCAGCTGGTCCAGGAAGTCCTCCAGCGTGAACTGCTCGCCACCGAGCAGCTTCGCCGTCATCTTCTCCTTCTGCTCCTCGTCGAAGGCCTGCTCGGCCTGCTCGATGAGGGTCAGCACGTCGCCCATGCCGAGGATGCGGCTGGCCATCCGGTCGGGGTGGAAGACGTCGAAGTCCTCCAGCTTCTCGCCGGTGGACGCGAACAGGATCGGCTGGCCGGTGACCTCGCGGACCGACAGCGCGGCACCGCCGCGGGCGTCGCCGTCGAGCTTGGAGAGCACGACACCGGTGATGCCGACGCCGTCGCGGAACGCCTCGGCGGTCGCCACCGCGTCCTGGCCCACCATCGCGTCGATGACGAAGATGACCTCGTCGGGGTTCACCGCGTCACGGATCGCGGCGGCCTGCGCCATCATCTCGGTGTCGATACCGAGGCGGCCGGCCGTGTCGACGATCACGATGTCGCGCATGTGGCGGCGGGCGTGCTCGATCGAGTCCTTGGCGACCTGCACCGGGTCGCCGGTGCCGTTGCCCGGCTCCGGCGCGTACACCTCGACACCGGCGCGCTGGCCGAGCACCTGCAGCTGGTTGACCGCGTTGGGGCGCTGCAGGTCGGCCGCGACCAGCAGCGGCTGGTTGCCCTGGGCCTTGAGCCAGCGGGCCAGCTTGCCCGCTAGCGTGGTCTTACCGGAACCCTGCAGACCGGCCAGCATGATCACGGTCGGCGGCTGCTTGGCGAACTGGAGCCGGCGCGCCTGGCCGCCGAGCACGGCCACCAGCTCCTCGTGCACGATCTTGATGATCTGCTGCGCCGGGTTGAGCGCCTGCGACACCTGCGCGCCGCGCGCCCGCTCCTTGAGCCGGAAGATGAACGCCTTCACCACCGGCAGGGCGACGTCGGCCTCCAGCAGCGCCAGCCGGATCTCGCGAGCGGTGGCGTCGACGTCGGCGTCGGTGAGCCGGCCCTTGCTCCGCAGCTTGGAGAAGATGCCGGAGAGCCGGTCGCTCAGGGTGTCAAACACAGCGCAACATCCCCAACTGGTCGATTACGTGTTGATCGAGTGCCGATAGGCAGCCCTGGTAAGGGTAGCCGCTGCCGTCGCGCCGCCTCGCCACCGCCGCCCGATCCCGGCATACCCCCGCCCCCACCCTCCCGAACCCGCCGCCGCCCCTCCGCCGACCGCCCCACCCGCGCCGCCCGCAGCCACCGCTGGCCGCGCCGCCCCGCGACTCTATGGTCACCGCCCGAAGATCGCTGTTTCTGGTCGGAAAGCGCAGTCAGGCTGCACTTTCCGACCGGAAACAGCGATCTTCGCCGCCTGCCCCGCCCCGCCGCGCACCGCGGCCGACCGACTGACGCGAACCGCCCACTTCCGCCGCCCGCCGGTTAACGCGGCCCGCCGACTGACCCGGCCCCGCCCACTGACCCGGCCCCGCCCACTGAACCGGCCCGCCGGTTGACCCGGCCCGCCGATGGGGGGGCGGCCCCGCCGCACGCCGAGCGGCGGGGCCGCCGGTCACACGGCGGCGAGGACGGCCGCCTCGACGGCGTCGCGGTCCACGTCGCCGACCAGGTAGAAGGCGTCGACGACGTCGGCGCCGAGGGTGGACACGCGGGCGGTGCGTACGTCCACGCCCAGCTCGGCCAGGGCCGAGGTGACCCGGTAGAGCAGTCCGGGCGCGTCGGTGGCCCGCAGTTCGAGCAGCGTCGCCCCGGTGGCCTCACCCCAGATCACCCGGGGCTCGGCCCCGGCCGCGGGCTTGCGGCCGCCGCTGCCCAGCCGGCGCGGCAGCGGCAGCTGGTCCAGGCCCACCCGGCGCAGGTCGGCGGCGAGCAGCTCCCGGTCGGGCGGGGTGCCGTAGCGGTTGTTCACGGCGCACTCGATGATCGCCCGCTCGCCCAGGGTCGTGGTGACCGCCGCGACGATCTCGAGCTTGTGCGTGGCGAGGCAGCCGGCGACGGCGGCCAGCAGGCCGACGCGGTCCCGCGCGGCCAGCGCCACCCAGTCGTCGGCGGCCTGGACCACCGGCAGCGGCCCGGCCAGCAGCGCCGGGTCGGGCGGGGTGGGCTCGGGCAGCGTCCCGCCGCCGAGCACCTTGCGTACGCGGACGCACAGGTCGTCGATGAGCTTGGACTTCCACGCCGACCAGGCGCCGGGACCGGTCGCGGCGGCGTCGGAGCGGGCCAGCATCTGCAGCAGTTCCAGCGTGCCGACGTCGCCGACGAGCTTCGCGACGTGGTTGATCGTCGCCGGGTCGTCCAGGTCGCGCCGGGTGGCCGTGTCGGGCAGCACGAGGTGGTGCCGGACCAGGGTGGCGATGGTGTCGACGTCGGCGGCCGGCAGGCCGATCGCGGTCGCCATCTCGCGGGCCAGCTCGGCACCTACCTCGCTGTGGTCGCCGGGCAGGCCCTTGCCGACGTCGTGCAGCAGCGCGCCGAGCACCAGCAGGTCGGGCCGGGCCACCTCGCGCGACCAGCGGGAGGCGTTGGCGGCGGCCTGCACCAGGTGCCGGTCCAGGGTGAAGCGGTGCACCGGGTGGTGCTGCGGAGTGCCCCGCAGCCGGGTCCACTGCGGCAGCCAGGTCGAGGTCAGCCCGAACCGGTCGCAGGCCTCCCAGGCGGCCACCAGTCCGGTCCCCGCGCCCAGCAGGGTCAGCAGGGCGGTACGCGCCGACGCGGGCCACGGCGTGGGCAGCGGCGGGCAGAAGCGGGCCAGCCATTCGAGCGTGGCCCGGGCGATGGGCATCTGGTGCTGCGCGGCGGCGGCGGCCACCCGCAGCGACAGCGACGGGTCGGGGTGCGGGCCGACGGCGGCGCGGGCCAGCACGATCTCGCCGTCGACGGCGACCACGTCCCGGGCGATCGGGCGGCGCACCGCCGACGCCTCACGGGCGCGGGGGTCGCCGTGGTGGACGGCCGCGGTGTGCCAGCGCTGCACCGAGCGCCAGGCGTCGGTGAGCGACCAGGCGACGGTGCGCGCGTCGAGCCCGATGCGGCGCAGCAGCGCGTCGCCGTCGGGCAGGCCGAGCAGTTCCGCCACCTGCAGGCGCTCCTGGGCGCGCAGCCGGTCGTTGCGCCGGCCGATGCTCACGTGCAGCGCGTCGCGTACGTCGAGCAGCCGGGTCGCGGCGGCGCGCACCTGCGGCGGCAGCGCGTCGGCGACCCCGGCGACGCCGATGCCGCGCAGCACGCCGACGTCGCGCAGTCCGCCGGCGGCCTCCTTGACGTCGCCTTCGAGTAGGTACGCCAGCTCGCCGTGGGCGGCGTGGCGCTCCTCGACCAGCTCGCGCAGCCGCATCAGCTGGCGGCGCGCGGTGCGCCGCCACTGGTCCACGGCGGCCCTGGCGAGCTGGGCGGACAGGGTGGGGTCGCCGGCCACGTGGCGGGCGTCGAGCAGGCCGAGCGCCACCTTGACGTCGTCGTGCGCGGCGTCCAGCGACTCGGCGACGGTGCGGGTGGAGTGGTCCAGCCCCATCCGGGCGTCCCAGATCGGGTACCACAGCGACGCGGCGAGCTCGTCCACCCGCGGCACGCCCGCGTGCACCAGGATCAGGTCGAGGTCGCCGTGCGGGGTGCATTCGCGGCGGCCGAGGCCGCCCACGGCGACCAGGGCGACACCCGGGGTGTCCGGCAGCAGCCGGCGCAGCCAGGCGTCGAGCGCGTCGGCGCGGGCGCCGCGGGCGACCGCGCCGATCGAGGCGGTGTCCCGCAGCGCGAGCCGCGCGTAGTCGGGCCCGGGGCCCGCCGCGCTGTCCGATGGTGCGGAAGCTGCGACGTTCCCCGGGCCCATGGTCCTACCTTCAGTTCTTCGTGGTTGTCAGAGCGCGTCGAGCCCGCGCTCGCCGGTGCGGACGCGGACCACCTCGGAGACCTCGGTGACCCACACCTTCCCGTCGCCGATCTTGCCGGTCCGGGCGGCGGTGACGATGGAGTCGACGACCTTCTCCACGTCCAGCTCGTCCGTGACCACCTCGATGCGGATCTTCGGAAGGAACTCCACCGTGTACTCGGCACCCCGGTACACCTCGGTGTGGCCCTTCTGCCGTCCGTAGCCCTGTACCTCGCTGACCGTCAGGCCCGCCACGCCCATGGCGTGCAGCGCCTCCTTGACCGCGTCCAACTGGTACGGCTTGATGACGGCGGTGACCAGCTTCATGCTCAACCCCTCCATCCGGGAACCTTAGCCGGACACCTTTTCGGTGGCCGGTGCCGCCTCTTCCACATCGGCCTGCGAGGCCTTGGGCGCACCGCCCGCGATACCCGCCAGCGAGAACGCGCCGGCGCTGCCACTGCCGCTCGACGACGAGAGGTCGTAGCCGCTCTCCGCGTGCTCGGCGACGTCGATGCCCTCCACCTCGGCCTCGGGCTTGATCCGGAAGCCGATGGTCTTGTCGATCACGAAGGCGAGGATGCCCGCGACCACGAAGGAGAACACCGTCACGATGCCGCTGGCCAGCGCCTGGCGACCCAGCTGGGTGGCGCCGCCGCCGTAGAACAGGCCGTCCTGGCCGCCCAGCGTGGTGATGAAGGAGTTCAGCTCGGTGCTGGCGAACAGACCGATGAACAGCGAGCCGATCCAGCCGCCGACGAAGTGCACGCCGACCACGTCGAGCGAGTCGTCGTAGCCGAGCTTGTACTTCAGGCTCACCGCCAGGGCGCAGACCGCACCGGCGACGAGGCCCAGCAGCACCGCGGGCAGCGTCGGGATGAAACCGCAGGCCGGGGTGATGGCGACCAGACCCGCGACCGCACCCGAGGATGCGCCGACCAGGGTCGGCTTGCCGTCACGGATCCACTCGACGACGAGCCAGCCGAGCAGGCCGGCCGCCGTGGCGACCTGGGTGTTCAGGAACGCGACACCGGTGATGGCGTCGACGGTCAGCTCCGAGCCGGCGTTGAACCCGAACCAGCCGAACCACAGCAGCCCGGCGCCCAGGGCGACGAACGGCACGTTGTGCGGCTTGAACTTGTCCTTGGGCCAGCCGATGCGCTTGCCGAGCACCAGGGCCACCGCCAGCGCCGCGGCACCGGCGTTGATGTGGACCGCCGTACCACCGGCGAAGTCCAGCGCGAAGATCTTGGCGCCGATGAAGCCGCCGCCCCACACCCAGTGCGCGACCGGGATGTAGACCAGGGTGACCCAGGCGAAGGCGAAGACCAGCCAGCCGGCGAACTTCGCCCGGTCCGAGATGGCACCGCTGATCAGGGCGACCGTGATGATCGCGAACATCATCTGGAAGATGGCGAACACGTAGGTCGGGATGCCCGTCGACGCGCCGGCCAGGAACCAGATCTCGCCGGTCTTGTCGATCGGCATCCCCAGGTACGTGGAGAAGTTACCGATGTACGCGTTCAGGTCCGCGTTGTCGTTGGTGCCGAACGCGGCCGTGAAGCCGTAGACGACCCAGATGATCGAGACCAGCCCGATGGAGGCGAAGCTCATGATCATCATGTTGAGGACGCCCTTGGCACGGTTCAGGCCGCCGTAGAACAGCGCCAGACCCGGAGTCATGAGCAGCACCAGAGCGGACGAGACCAGCAGCCACGCAGCGTTACCGGTGTCGATCGTCGGTGGATCTTCAGCGAGCAGCACGCTGCCCTCCTAAGTGAGTGGGTTCCTCCCTCCCAGCCACCGAGGTCGACCGGCGGGGGCGCGCCGTGTCGGCGAGCCGCCTTCCGTGTCCTCCCGGTCCGATCGCCGCAGTGCCATCGGTGCTGGTTGGGGGGCAGCATCGCCAACCCCTGTTTCGCGCAGTGACGCTGCTCGGTTTCCGGCACGTCACGATCTGTTTCGTACGTGTGAAGAAATGTTCACACGTGAGGAGACGATTCATGGCGCGTTTCAGCGCAGTGCGTGCTCCAGCGTGTACCGCTCGTAGTCAATCAGCCGAAGGTCGCGAAGCGGCCGCCGAAGGTGGCCCTTCTGCACGATCCGGACGAAGGCCGGCTCCCCCGCTGTGGCGAGGCGGCGGATGCCCTCGACGTGGTCCACGATCCGCTTGCGGATGGTGCGCACCAGACGGTGCCGGTCGCGCGGGATCAGCCCGTACGCGTCGGCGAACAGCCGCAGCCGGCGCGGCCGGTCCGGCCGGTGCCAGCCCAGCGTGATCGAGTCGCGGTCGCTGAAGATCGGCACCCAGGTCCACGCGGCGTACGCCACGTCGTAGATGCGCGAGCCGGGCGAGGCCAGGTCGAAGTCGATCATCGCGAGCGTGCCGTCGGGCCGCCAGATGACGTTGTGCGGGGCGGCGTCGTGGTGGCAGATGATCTCCGCGTCCGGCGGGGGCGGCCCGAACGAGCGCCACACCCCGCCCGCGGGCGTGCGGAAGCCCGCCTGCGCGTCGTGGAACATCCGCAGCATGGTGGCGACGGTGACCAGCGCCTCGTCGGTCACCCAGTGCGGGGCCAGCGGGTACTCCCCGCACTCCCCCGGCAGGTAGGACAGCACCTCGCGGCCGTGCTCGTCCATGCCCAGGGCACGGGGCGACCCGGTGAAGCCGGCGTACTCGAGATGGCGCAGCAGGGCGTGCACGGTCGGCGTCCACGGGCCCGCGTTGCGGCGCACCGTCTCGCCCACCCGCACCACCGTGCTGACGTTGCCGCCGCGCAGCGGGATCTCGGCCGGATCCTGATAAGGGGTCGTCACCATCGGCTCGTCAGCTGCTCGTCGCTCGTCACTCGTCGCCCAGCAGGGCGGTCACGAACTGCTGCGGGTCGAAGGGCGCGAGGTCGTCCGGGCCCTCGCCCAGGCCGACCAGCTTGACCGGGATGCCGAGAGCGCGCTGCACCGCGATCACGATACCGCCCTTCGCCGTGCCGTCCAATTTAGTGAGCACCACGCCGGTGACATCGGCGACCTCGGTGAAGACGCGGGCCTGGCTGAGCCCGTTCTGGCCCGCGGTGGCGTCCAGCACCAGCAGGGTCTCCGAGACCGGGCCGTGCTTCTCCACCACCCGCTTGATCTTGCCGAGCTCGTCCATGAGGCCGACCTTGTTCTGCAGCCGGCCCGCCGTGTCGATCAGCACGGTGTCGACGCCCGCGTCGATGCCCTTCTTGACCGCGTCGAAGGCCACCGCGGCGGGGTCGCCGCCCTCGGGGCCGCGGACGACCTGCGCGCCGACCCGGCTGGCCCAGGTGGCGAGCTGGTCGGCGGCGGCGGCGCGGAAGGTGTCGGCGGCGCCCAGCACCACCGTGTGGCCGTCGGCCACCAGCACCCGGGCGATCTTGCCGCAGCTCGTGGTCTTGCCGGCGCCGTTGACGCCGACGACGAGGATCACCGAGGGCTTGCCGTCGACGATCCCGGTGTGCAGGGAGCGGTCCAGCTTCGGGTCCAGCGCCTCGGTCAGCTCCTCGGTGAGCAGCCGGCGCAGGTCGCCCGTGGTGCGGGTGCCCAGGACCCGGGTGCGCTCGCGCAGCTTCGCCACGATCTCCGTGGTTGCCTGCACGCCCACGTCGGCGCTGATCAGGCTCTCCTCGACCTCGTCCCAGGCGTCGTCGTCCAGGTGGTCGCGGGAGAGCAGGCCGAGCAGGCCCTTGCCGAAGACGTTCTGGGAGCGGGCCAGGCGGGCGCGCAGCCGGACCAGGCGGCCCGCGGTGGGCTCCGGCGTCTCGATCTCGGGCGCGACCGGCTCGGCCGGGGCCTGCGGGGCCTCGACGACCGGCGGCGGCGCGACCGGCGGCGCCTGCTCCACCGGCGGCGCCGGGGCGGGCGCGGGCACCACGGTGGGCTTGTCCACGGCCGGCTTCTCACCGACCGGCTGCTGCTCGGTGGGCGCGGGCGGGGCGATCACGTCAGTCGGGATCTGCCGGCCGCGCTCGATGACGGGGCGCTCGGCCTGCTTCGTGGACGCCTCGGGCGGCAGCGCACCACGGCGCGGCCGGCGCACGAAAAAGAGCGTCAGCCCGGCCACGACCAGCAGGGCGACGATCACGAGTACGGGGACGAGCGCGTCTTTCATGACGGGCATCCTCTCAAATCCAAGGCGGGTCGGCGCACACCGGAGCCCGCGCGCGCCTTTTCGACACGCCCGGACCTGGCCACCGCGCCCCCCATCCCGGAGGATGACCGGCGTGGCGACCCTCCTGCTCGGCCCCCTGCTGCGCCGTGTCGACGGCGATCAGGCGGTCATCTGGGTACAGACCGACCGGCCCGCGCGCGTGAGCGTGCGAGCGGCGGACCGCACCGTGACGTCGGACACGTTCGAGGCGTTCGGCGTCCATCTCGGGCTGGTGGTGCTGTCCGGGCTGCCGGCGGGCGCGCACGCGTACGCCGTCGAGCTGGACGGCTCGGCGGTGTGGCCGCAGCCTGGGTACCCGGACTCGGTGATCACCATTCGTGATCCCGGCGACCCGGACGCGGTGATCGTCTTCGGGTCCTGCCGCGAGGCCAGCAGCAGCACCCACGCCGACGCGGGGCACGACCCCGACGCGCTGGAGGCCCTCGGGCAGCGGCTGCTCGACGCCGCCCGCACCGGCCGGGCCCGGCTGCCGGACCTGCTGGCGCTGATCGGCGATCAGATCTACGCCGACAACCTGTCCGCGCCCACCACACGCTGGCTGGCCGGGCAGCAGCGGCCCGACCTCTCCCCGCCGGACCACGTGGTGACCTTCGCCGAGTACGTGCACCTCTACCACGAGTCGTGGGATGAGCCGCCGGTGCGCTGGCTGCTGTCGACCGTGCCCAGCGTCATGATCTTCGACGACCACGAGATCATGGACGACTGGAACTCCTCGGCGGGCTGGCTCGCGGCCGTGCGCGCCCAGCCGTGGTGGCGGGAGCGGATCGTCGCCGGGCTCGCGTCGTACTGGCTCTTCCAGCACCTGGGCAACCTCACCCCGGCGCAGCGCGACGCCGACCCGGTGTGGCGGCGCATCCGGGCGGGCGAGGACGCCACCGCCGTGCTGACCGCGTTCGCCGAGCGGGTCGCGGTGCCCGCCGGGCCCGACCCCTACCCGTGGGGGTGCACGGTCGACGTCGGCCGGACCAGGCTGATCCTGATGGACTGCCGCGGCAACCGGGTGCTCGACGGCGCCGAGCGCCGGATGTGGCCGCAGCAGCAGTGGGACGCCCTGGCCGGGCAGACCCGCGCCGACTGCGACCATCTCGTCCTGGCCTGCTCCCTGCCCTGGCTGCTGGCGCCCGCGGTGCACCACGGCGAGTCCGTGATCGAGGTGCTGGCCGCCCGGCACGGTGCGATGGAGCGGCTGCGCCAGAAGTACGACCTGGAGCACTGGGCCGCCGTCGGGCACTCCTTCGACGAGCTGACCGCCCTGATCGCGGGGGTACGCGGGCCGGCCACGGTCAGCGTGCTCGGCGGCGACGTGCACCACTCGTACGTCGCCCCCGCGACCATCCCCGGCGCGACCGCGGCCGTGCACCAGATCACCTGCTCCCCGCTGCACCAGAGCATCAAGGGCGTCATGCGCACCCTGCTGCGGGTCGGCTGGTGGCGGGCGCTCGGCGGCCCCGCGGCCCTGATCGCCCGCGCCTTCGGCGTGCCCAGACCGGCCGTGCGCTGGCGCGCGACGCGGCCGCCGTACTTCGGCAGCGCCGTGGCCACGCTGACCCACCGCGGACGTACCGCCTCGGTGGTGATCGAGGGCACCACCCCGGGCCCCGCCCTGCGCCCCGTCCTCCACCACGACCTCACCTGACCCGGCCCGCCCACCCCGCACCCGACGAGCCCACCCGCACCCGGCGAGCCATCCGCGTCCCGCCGCACCCCGCCGGCGTCCCCGGTTTTCATGGACGTTGGCCTATCTGGATGAAGATGATCTCGAAGATGGACCTCCACCGCCAGCACGGCGGCAAGCGCTTCGGCGGTGGCCGCATCGCGCTTGTCGGCGTCGGCCTTGGCGGCGG
>NZ_JBFAOU010000050.1:0-46737 GCF_040675365.1 Catellatospora sp. NPDC049609
GCACCGCCGCGCCCGCCCAGGCGGGCGCGGCGGCCGGAGTTCAGCGGTTGCGCTGGTAGATGAGGTCCAGCACGGACCGGGTGGCTTCGAACCAGCGGTTGAGCCACTCGGCGGTGGGCTGGGAGCCGCGGGGCGGCAGTTCGAGCAGCAGGCCGCGCAGCAGCGGGTGGTCCACCAGCGAGGCGGCGGGCACGTCGAGCCAGCTCGGCGAGTTGAAGGACTGCTCGCTGAAGCCCTCCAGCGCGAGCGCCTGCAGCGGGCCCGGGCCCGGCTCGAGCAGGGTGTCGCCCGGCAGCTGCGCCCGATCCTGGTCGCGCTCGCGGTCGCGCAGGATCCGGTCGCGGTTGCTGGGGCTGGCGTTCTGGCTGGGCACGTGCTCAGGCATCGTCATCTCGTCCTACCCGGTCGGCGCGTTACGCGGTGTGGTGATCCCGCCGTCTGATACAACGACCGCAGCGGAGTGCAGGCGACGGTCAACCCGCGGCCGTCACTGCATGTGTTGCTTGCGTGACTAAGCGCAAGCTAACCAGTTGTGCATCACGTGCGGGGGAACCACCATGGCCGCTGAACCGGCGTCCACACCACTGCCGTCGCAGGTCACTGCGGCGCAGCTCATCGGCGAGCTCAGCCGGCTCGTCCGGCAACTGCCGTGCCCGCACTGCGGCGAGGGAGCCGCGCCCGATGTGGCGCGTACGCCGTCGCAGTCGCTGGTGCCGGCCGCCCGGGAGCCGTACGACGACGCGGCCCCGCCCGATCCGCTGGACGAGATCGACGACGAGGAGCGCTGGCTGTGGCGCCTGGTCGAGGAGGCGGAGCGGGTGTCCGCGGCGGCGCCGCCCGGCCCTGACCCGCGGCAGGTCGCGCTCGCCGAGCAGCGCTGCCAGGAGGCGTACGACGCCGAGCAGAAGGTGCACGCCCGCATCCAGGCGACGCAGGCGGCGCTCGCCCAGCCGTCCTCCTGGCTGCGGCCCCGGCACCGCGCCGCGCTGGTCCGCCACCTGCGGGAGGACCGGGCCGCGGCAGTGCTCACGGCGATCCAGCGGGGGCGCATCGAGGAGATCCGGGGCCGGCTGCGCGACGTGGCCGCGCGCCGGGCGGCCTACCTGGCCGCGCACCGCACCACGCTGGAGGCGGGCCGGAACGCCAGTGGCGAGCTGATCCGGGTGCTCGACGACCTGATCGACCGGTACTCGCGGATGCCGCAGCCGCCGGCCTGGTTCCGGTTCGGCCTGGACTTCCCGCCCGAGCCGGGCACGCGCCGGGAGTGGCTGCAGCACGCCCGGGAGGCGATGACCGAGCGGCGCCGGGCGGCGCTGCACCGGCTGGTCCTCTGACAGCGGAGGACCCCTCCGGCGCCGTCGGGGCGGCGCGCGGAGGGGTCCCCGTCTGCTGTCCAGAGCTGTCCTCGGGGTGACCTCAGAGGTCGAACTCCCCGTCCTTCGCACCGTCCACAAACGCATCCCACTCGTCCGGCGTGAAGATCAGTGCCGGTCCGGTGGGGTTCTTGGAGTCACGGAGGGCTACCGCACCACCGACAAACGCGACTTCAACGCAGTTGTCGCAGTTCGGCCCACTCCGGGTGCTCTTGTACCAACGCGCTTGACTCAGATCGACTCGAAACCCCTTGGTCTCGATTTCCATAGTGGCTCCTCCGCCAGTTGTGCGATCAGCTCGGCGGACTCCTCGGGGCTCAACGCAGCCCTATGGATGTTCTCGAAGATCCTGGCGTACTTCTGCAGTTCGTCGTTCTTTTCGAGGAAGAGTCCCCCGGTCGCATTCTCCGCGTAAACGACGTCGGAGTCACCCTGTTCGGGAAACTCCAGGATCGCGAAAGTACCGTCCATACCGGCATGTGAGCCGCGTTCGAACGGCAACACCAAAATGGTCACGTTCTGCCACGAAGCCGCTTCGGCAAGTAGCCGCAATTGGGCTCGCATGACCGTGTCGCCGCCGACGGGGCGGCTCAGCACCGACTCATCGAGCACCACCTGAAACCTGATCGCATCGTCTTGTCGCGTGAGCAACGATTGGCGGGCCATCCGGACACGGACGCGATTCATGACATCTTCGTCGTTCCAGTCCGGCTGGGCTCCGCGGATCATCGCCTCGGCGTACTCGGCCGTCTGCAGCAGGCCGGGGACGACCTGCTGCTCATACGCCCGAATGGAACTCGCCGCGGCCTCCAGCCCGACGTAGGCACCCACCAGCACGCTGCTGTACGGGTGCCACCAGCCTTTCTGCCTCGCCTCCTTCGCGATCTCCACGAGCACGTCCACCTCGTCGGCCGGCGTGCTGTAGATCGTCAACATGTCGCGAACGTCGCGACTGGTCACCGAGCTGTGCCCGGTCTCGATACGCGAGATCTTGGACTGGGAGCACTCCATCCTCTCGGCGACGAACTCCAGCGTGATACCGGCGTTCTCCCGCCGTTTCCGCAGCTCGGCACCGAGCCTTCGGCGACGCACGGTCGGGCTCTGTCGGGTTGTCACGGCGCACCTCCGCGACGCACGTCGGCGGGGACACGACGTCTGCCCCCGCCCAGTGAATTGGGTATGTCGTGTTGGGAGTCTGCTCCGACGATCGGCGAATCTTCAACCGGCCGAACGCACAGAGGGTGCGACACGGCATCACCGGAAGGTCTGCTCACAGCTTGTCATATACCGGACGAACGACACTAGTTGCATCAGCAGTTTGCAACTTGCATTCGGCAAAGTCTTCCGGCACAGTGTCTGTTATGGCCCCGGCTGTGCTGATCTTCCGTTTTCATGATCACGCACAGTGGGCGGAGCTTCACCTCTAGCGTTCAACGAGCGACACCCGAATACGTGTTGTCCAGCGATCGGTACGACGGACAGAAGCAGGAGACAAGGTGACTCCCCAAGCCGGCGACATCCTCCACGTCACCCGTGAAGCCAGCGTCCAGTTCCTGCGCCCGATGATGTTCCGGGTGATCCGCGTGCACGACTGGCCGACCTACGAGGGCTGGGTCTGGCTGGACGGATACCAGCTCAACGCCGCCGGTGACGCGGTGGAGCGCCGCTCGATCTTCGTGCAGCGCGCCGGCCTGCGCATCGTTCCGGACAACAGCGCCGCCGCCCGGGCCCGCACCGCGCCGGCCCGCGACAGCCAGCGCCCCGCGCTGAGCCGCCCGCACCTGCGCCCGGCGACCGCCGGCATCCGCTGAGGATTTCTCGCGATCCGGCCCGGCCGGGGCCGACACCGGCCTACGCTCGAAGAACCCTGGTTGAACGACGGTAGCGACTCGCCCGGCCGGCTGTGGTCGCAGGCGGCCGCGACGAGTCCCTATCGTCTGCGGAACATGGCCCGTCCCGGTGCGTGCGCCCCGTGACCTCACCATGTTCCAACCCTCGCGTGGCACGGCACCCGCTCACCCGGGAGACGGCGCTATGGAGAACCGAACCATCGCCTCTGGACCCGGTTCCAGGGCGACAGTTCCACATCGGCCCCACCGGCTGGCCGCACTGTGCGGTGCGGCACTGGCAGCGGCGTTGTTCACGCCGGTGCCGGCGACGGCCGGGGTGACCGAGGGCAGGGCCGCAACGGCAGCGGCCGCGCCCGCCGCGCAGCAGGCAGCGCCGCCTGCCGCATTCGTCGAACACACCGTGCCGAGCGAGCTGCTGGCAAAGTCGCTCATCTCGACCGGCATGATCGGTATCGGACTCGCCCTGGGCGGGATCGTCATCGTGTCCTACCGGCGCCGCCAGTGGTGACGGCTCCACTCCACAGCCGAAGGCCCGTCCCGCAGGTGCGGAACGGGCCTTCGGCTGTCGGCTCACTCGGACGGGCTGGGGCTCGGCTCCTCCGGGCTCGGGCTCGGCTCCGGCTCCGGTGACGGGCTGGGCGGAGCGACGGCGATCACGATCACCACGGTCTCCCCCTGCTCCAGCTCGGTGCCCGGCTCGGGTTCGGCGTCGATGACCGTGCCCGGATCGGCCTCGTCGCTCTGGCGCAGCTCGATCTGGGGGTTCAGGCCCAGCGCGCTCAGCGCGTCGATCGCCTCCTGCTCGGTCATGCCGATCAGGTCGCCCGGCACCGCGACCCGGCTGGCCACCGGCGAGGGCGTCGGCGACGGGCTGGGCGCGGCGCTGGTCGGCGCGGCCGTGGTCAGTTCGGGGGTCGGCGACGCGCTCGGCTCCGGCGCGGGCCCGGAGCCGCGCAGCGCGAACCATGCCCCGACCCCGAACAGGACGAGCAGCAGCAGCGCGATGCCGGCGATGATCAGGGGCGCCCGCCAGGTGCGCTCGCCCTCGGTGTACTCGATGCCCGGCGGCGGCGGTGTCGCGCCGCGCACCGGCCCGCTCTCCCGGCTCGGCACGCCCGCCCGGCCGGTCCAGACGTCCTGCGGCGGCATGACCGAGGTCCGGTCGTCCGGTGCCGCGCCGTAGGGGTCCGCGGGCGGTCCACCGTAGGGCGGGGGCGGCGGCGGCATGGGCGGCCCGCCGTAGGGCGGCAGCACCGAGGTCCGCTCGTCATCCGGGCCGCCGACGGGCGGCAGCGCGCTCGTCCGCTCGTCGTCCGGGCCGCCGGCCGGCGGCATCGCCCGGGTCCGGTCGTCGTCCGGGGGCACGGCACCGTACGGCGGCAGCGCCGAGGTGGGCTGGTCGCCGCCGCCCAGCACGGCCGTGGGTTCGTCGCCGTACCCGCCGCCCGGCAGCCGGGTCGTCGGCTCGTCGCCGAGCCGTGCCTGGTCCGAGGGCTCCTCGTCCGGGCGGTCGGCGGGCAGGCGGGTGGTCTCGTCGGGCGGAGTCGGCTCGGAGCCGGGCTCGCCCGACGTCTCCCGGTCATCGTGCGCATCGGACATGCTGCCGTCCTACCACGTCGGCCGGACGGTCACACCTCACCAGGTCGCGTGGCGTGCCGGGGGCGCGCCACGCGCCGGGTCAGCCCGCGGCGGGCGACGGCGACTCGGGGGTGCCGCAGGTCAGCTCGACCGGGTCGTTCCAGGCGACCTCCTGGTCCTTCGGGATCGAGGTCGCCAGCACCGTGCCCGAGCGCCGCCCCTCGGCGTAACGGCTGATCCGCAGCCCCTCCTCGACCAGCTTCTTGGCACCGTCGGTGCAGGACAGGCCGACGAGGTCCGGCATCGGGAAGCGGTAGTGCGGTCCGGCGACGTACAGCGTCACCGACGTGCCCCGCCGCACCTCGTGGCCGGCCACCGGGACGGTGCTGATCACGGTGCCGTGCGGGGCCTCGCTCTGCTCGTCGAACTCGACCTTCACCGACACCCCGAACTGCTTCATGAGCTCGGTCCGGGCGACCCGGAAGTCGTGTGTCAGCAGGTCGGGCATGGTCGGGTTCGCCCCGCCGCCCTCGGTCGGGCTGGGCTCGGACGTGGGTGAGGGCAGCTCGGTCGGCGACGCGTCCGGGCTGGCCGGGGCGGACACCGACGGGCTGGCGCTGGCCTGCGCCTCGGGCTCGCCGCCGGGGCCCGCGACGTACCATCCGATCGCGAGCCCGGCGACGGCGAGCAGCACCGTCGCGGTCGCCAGCAGCGCGATCGTGCCGGGGCTGAACCCGCGTGATGGCTGCGACGACGTCATCGGCGCCGTCTCCTGCCACGGGTCGGTCATGATGGTCTCCTCTTTCGGGGTACGCCCGGCGAACGCTACGCCGCAACGAGAGTAAACCGTTCACACGAACCGCCCTCGCATTGCTATACGCTCGCGTCATGTCTTCTCAGGGCCCGGGTACGAGGCTGGGGCTGGGCGCGGTGGTGATCGCCGCCGGAGTCGCGGCCGCCGCCGGAGCAGCACAGCTGGGCATCGGCTACGGCCTCGGGGTCTTCTCCTGGGTGCCGACGGTCGGTGGATCCGGCGAAGCCGCCTGGCTGGCGAGTCTGGCCTGGACGGTATGGATTTCCGCCGTGTCGGTGGTGCTGGGTGCCGTGGTGGCCGACCGGTTCGGCGTGCCGGCCGCCCAGCCGTCGACGGCCGTGCGCGCGCTGCGCCGCACCGCGCTGGCCGTCGCCGCCGCGGTGGGCGGGCTGCTCGTGGTCGCGCTGACCGCGGTGCCCGCGCGGGTCGCCGAGCGGGCCGACACCTTCGCGCCGCACGTGATCGTCGGCGGCTACGCCATCGCGGGGGTGCTGATCGGCCTGTTCGTCGCGGTCGCGGCGCTGGTCGCCCGCGCGATCGCCGCGAACGTCCTGGCCACCGGCGGCTGGCTGTGGCTGCTGGCCGTGACCGCGGCCGTGGACGGCATCGCGGCCGGCCGCGAGCCGGTCGTCGCGCAGCTCGGCGTGTGGCCGGTGACCGCCGACGGCCCCTGGTTCCGCAGTCTCTACCTGCCCGGCGCGGCGATCGCCGCCGTCTCGGCGCTGCTGATCGGTTTCCTGGCCGCGCTGCCGGCGGTGCGCCGCCGGGACGGGCAGGCCGGCGTGGTGCTGTCCGGCGCGGCCGGTCCGGCGCTGGTCGCGCTCGCCTACCTGCTGGCCGCGCCGAAGCTCACCGGCGTGGCTCCCGAGCAGCTGTCGGCCCACCTGGTCGCGCCGTACGCCGTGGTCACCGGGCTCATCGGCGCGGTGCTGGCGCAGTTGCTGGCCGGGCCGCGCCGCCCGCGCGCGCCGAAGCCGGTCGCCGCCGCGCCCGCGCCGTCGCCGGAGCCCGCCTTCGCCGACCTCACCGCTCCCCTGGCCGTGCCCGCGCAGCCGGTGCCCGCACAGCCCGCGGCCGCCTCCGGCGCGCGCAGCGGCCGGGCCACCGGCACCGCGGCGGTCCCGCAGCCGGCCGCCGACCGGGACACCGCCCAGGCCGCGGTGCCCGCCCCGGAGACGGCGGAGCCGCCGACCGCGGACAGCGCTGCGGCCGCGAAGGCCGACCGGCCGGCACCCACCCCGCCGAAGAACGGCCCGCGCCAGGGCCGCCCCCGGAAGGGCTGACCCCCGATCTCCTGAGCGAAGCCCCGTTCGCGCTGTCCCGGCAGCGCACGGGGCTTCGCCCGTCCGCGGGTCAGCGCAGCACGGCCAGGCCCGCGCTGCCGGCGCCGCGCGAGCGCAGCACCCGGTACGACCGGGCGCCGCTGGCCCGGCACGCGGGCTGCCGGACGGCCGGGCAGGCCGAGACCAGCAGCAGCCGCGCCGGACCGTCGTTGAGCTGCATGAACGTCGGCAACGCGGCGACCCGGGTCACCGTGAACCGGCCCGGCGCGGTCTCCGTGAACGTGAACCGGCTGATCACCCCGTCCCGGGTCTCGTTCGAGAAACCCTGGTACGAGATGTGGTTGCCCATCCCGTAGGCCACCCAGCGGCCGTTGATCCGCTCGAACGGCTGCACCACGTGCGCGTGGTGCCCGAGGATCAGGTCGATCGCGCCGTCGCCCAGCAGCTGCTTGGCGACGGAGACCTGCTGCGAGTTCGGGCGGTGCTGGTACTCGGTGCCCCAGTGGATGGACACGATCACCACCTCGGCCCCGGCGGCGCGGGCGCGGCGGGCCGCCTGCTGCACGCGCTTCGGCTCCAGGTAGTTGACCAGCCACTCCTTGCCCTTGGGGCGCGGGATGCCGTTGAACGAGAAGCTGTAGGACAGCAGCGCGACCCGCACGCCGCGCACGGTCATGATCTGCGGGACGCTCTGCTCGGCCCGGCTGCGCGCCATGCCGGTGTGCCGGATCCCGGCCGCGTCCAGCACGTCGAGGGTGCGCCGGATCCCGGCCGCGCCGCCGTCGAGGGAGTGGTTGGACGCGGTCGAGCAGGCGTCGTACCCGGTCTGCTTGAGCGCGGGCACGATCTGCGGCGGCACCTTGAACGTCGGATACCCGGTGAACGGGCCGCGCGCGGTGCCCAGCGGCGTCTCCAGGTGGCAGATGGCCAGGTCGGCGGACTCGATCACCGGGCGCACCCCGCGCAGCATCGGCGCGAAGTCGTAGCCGTGCCCGCCCGCGTCGCGCTGCGCCTGCTTCCACAACCCGTTGTGCAGCAGCACGTCGCCGCTGCCCACCACGGTGAAGGTGCGCGGGGTGGCGGCCGCGCCCGCGGACGGGGCCGGCTTCGGCACCGGCACGGTCGCCGCGGGCAGCACCTGTGGCGGCTCGGGCGGTGCGCCGCCGCCGGACAGGACGGGCGTCAGCGCCACCGCCGTCATCGCGGCGAGCAGCGCCGCCATGCTGACGGGCAGCGCCCGAGTCTCCGCATTCCCCCGTTGACCGATCACGGCGTGCACGCTCCCTGACATCGACGGATCACGCCATCAGCTGTTGGGTGGAGTCACCCGACCGGCCACGTGTGCACGGGCTCGTTGCTGCGCTGCAGCTCCGCGTAGCGCCCGACCATGACGCGCAGCGCCGCGGGCCGGGTGGCGCCGGCGGCCTCCAGCGCGCGGACCGTCTCGACCTGCCAGGTGGAACCGGTCTGGCCGGTGAGGCAGCGCTGCTCGATGATGCCGAGCAGCCGGTCGCGCTGGGCCGGGTCGACCCCGAAGCGGTCCAGGCCCTCGGCGGCGCGCGGCAGCAGCACCTCCAGGACCAGGTCGGTCACCCGGATCTCGCCGATCCGCGGCCACCAGACCGGGGCGAGGATGCCACGGCGCGACGCGGCGTGGAAGTTGTCCTGCGCCACGCTGAACGGCAGCTGTGTCCAGAGCGGACGGTCGTCCTCGACCAGCGCGCGCACCAGGCCGAAGTACAGGGCGCCGTTGGCCAGCATGTCGACCACGGTCGGGCCGGCGGGCAGGACGCGGTTCTCCACCCGCAGGTGCGGCCGGCCGCCCATGATGTCGTACACGGGCCGGTTCCAGCGGTAGATGGTGCCGTTGTGCAGGCGCAGCTCGCCGAGCCGGGGCACGCCGCCGGTGCGCAGCACCTCCGCCGGGTCCTCCTCCTCGGCGATCGGCAGCAGTGGCGGGAAGTAGCGGACGTTCTCCTCGAACAGGTCGAATATCGAGGTGACCCAGCGCTCGCCGAACCACACGCGCGGGCGGACGCCCTGGGCCTTGAGCTCGTCCGGGCGGGTGTCGGTGGCCTGCTCGAACAGCGCGATCCGGGTCTCCGACCAGAGCTGGTGCCCGAACAGGTACGGCGAGTTCGAGCCGACGGCCACCTGCACGCCCGCGATGACCTGCGAGGCGTTCCAGTACGCCGCGAAGTCGGCGGGCGAGACCTGCAGGTGGAACTGCAGGCTGGTGCAGGCCGCCTCGGGGGCGATGGAGTCGGTGCGGATGCGCAGCCGGTCGGCGCCGCGGATGTCGACGCCGATCTGCTCGCCCCGGGCGGCGAGGATCTCCTCGTTGAGCGCGCGGTAGCGGCCGTTGGTGGACAGGTTCTCGGTCACCGTGTGGTCGGTGGTGAGGGTCGGCAGGATGCCGATGGTGAGCAGCGCCGCGTCGTGTTTGCGGGCGTGGGTGTCGGCCCGGCGCAGGCTCTCGATGATCTGCTCCTCGTAGCCCGCCAGGCCGTCGCCGGAGATGAGCCGCGGCGGCACGTTCAGCTCCAGATTGAACCGTCCCAGCTCGGTCTGGAAGTACTGGTCGTTGAGGTCGCGCAGCACCTCCTCGTTGACCATGGCGGGCAGGTGGTCGGCGTCCACCAGGTTCAGCTCTATCTCCAACCCGGTCATCTGATGGTCGGCGTCGAAGTCGAAGTCGTTGAGCATCAACGCGAACACATCCAGGCAGCGACGCACCTTTTGGCGGTAGTGCTCCCGCTCCTGGCGGGTGAACGTGTGCAGCGCAACGTCCTTGCCCATGGGCCCTCCCCGACGCACGGTGACCAAACGAACCCTCAGAGTACGTTTGCCGGACGACAGTCGTATCGGGTGGTCGTCCCGATTGGCACACCCGCTGTCCCACTCCTCGGGATGCGAAGGGCAACAAATGTGCCAACCCCCCATATACGATGCGCAAATGGAGCTACTCGACGATTCGAGGCTCACCGCCATGGGCCTTCTGACCGAGGCGTACACCAGCCTCATCACTCTCTGCGCGGAGCAGTTCGCCGCGCACGGCCTGGCACCTGTCGAGTTCGAAGTGCTGCTGCGTCTGGCCCGGTCCCCCGGACACCGGCTGCGCATGACCGACCTGTCACGACAGACGTCCATGAGCACGAGCGGCGTAACCCGCATGATCGACCGGCTGGAGCGGGAAACCCTGGTGTGCAGGGTCCCGTGCGACACCGACCGTCGCAGCTCGTACGCCGCGATCACCCCCAAGGGCCTGGCCCGCCTGCGGGAAACCGTCCCCGGCCACCTGGAACTCCTTGACGAATGGCTCATCGGTCCCCTCACCCAGCGCCAGTTGCAGGGCCTGCTCGTCGGCCTGCGAGTGGTGCGCGACGCGGTCCGTCCCGACGCCACCGTGGGCGTCGAGGACCGGCGATGACCGCAGCGAGTTCCCCTGATCCCCCCATCGCCGCAGCACCTGTGCTGCCTGCGGCAGAACCGGCGGCAGAACTGCCGAAGCTCCGCCAGAAAGGACACTCAAAGCCGCAAAGCGTATGAAGCGGGCTGCTAGCGTCATGGCCCTGTGGGAGGACGGCCCAGCCGACCTTTTCACGGGGGCTGCATCGGCGCGGGCGGAGACGGCGGGGGGCGCGGCACGCCAAGGCGGGTCGCGGAAGGGACATCATCCGTCGGGGGGCCGCCCGCGCCGAACCCAGCAGATCACCCGACCGGCGCGCAGATGCCGCGCGGTCAGCTCCCGGCCAGCAGCTCCCGCTCACGCGCGGTGAGCACGATGCCGGTCGACTCCTGCAGCTCCCGCAGCCGGGCCCGCACCGGCGCCGGATCGTCGCTCGTCACGGCCAAGCCCACCAGCGCCTCGGCCATGTCCCGCTGATCGGTCGTGCCGTCCGACCGCCGCGCGGCGGCGGCGTACCAGGAGGCCGCGAGCGTGCGCTGGCCGCGCTGCCAGGCCAGCGTCGCCTCGATCATCGCGCAGTCCCAGTCCTCCTCCGGCATCACCGCCACGACGTCCGGCTCCGGCTCGTCAGGCAGCTGGGTCCGGATGTCGGCGAGCGCCTTCTCCGCCTCCTCCAGCCGGCCGCCCAGCGCGTACGCCAGGCCGACCAGCCCGAGCAGCCGGCGCCGCTCGCCCGGGTTGCCCACGTCCGCGAGCATCTCCGCGGCCTGCAGTCCCACCCGCACCGACTCGTCGAAGCGGCCGTCCAGGCGCAGCACCTCGGCGAGGTTGGCGCGGGCCAGCGCCCGCAGCTTGTGCTCGCCGGAGCGCGCCGACAGCCGGTCCACCGCGGCCAGGCGCCGCTGCGCCGCGGCCAGGTCGGCCACCCGCAGGTCGTGCCAGATCAGGTTGTGCTGGGCCACGGCCATGTCGCGCACCCGCCCGGTGCGGGTGGCCAGGGCCAGGCTCGCCTCCCCGTGGCGGCGGGCGTCGTCGTACGCGCCGGTGCCCTGGTGCACGGCCTGCAGCACGGCCCGCGCCGCGAGCTCCCCGGTGACGTCGCCGACCAGCAGGAACGCGGACAGGGCGGCATCGCCGCGCGCCACCTCGGCCGGCCCGGCCCCGTGCTCGGCCGCCAGCTGCAGCACGCCGAGGCTCGCCCAGGCCCGCACCGCCGGGTCGGCGTCGGCCGTGCGCGGGTCGTCGAGCAGCCGCAGCAGCCACTGCCGGCCCTGCTGGTCCCTGCCCCGGAAGCGCCACCAGCGGGGCAGCTGGGAGGCCAGGCACAGGGCGGTGTGCGGATCGTGCTCGGCCGAGTGGGCCAGCGCCGCCCACAGGTCGCTGGCCACGTCGTCGAGCCGGGCGACCGCCGAGGCGAGGGTCGCCCCCGTCATCGCGGGCGCGTTGCGGGCCGCGAACCGCGCGAACACCACGGCGTGCTGCCGCCGCGCCCCGGCCAGCTCCCCGGCCACCTCCGCCTGCTCGGCGGCGTACTCCTTCACGACATCCAGCAGCACGAAGCGGAACGCACCGGAGCCGCGCACCTGCACCAGGCCCAGCTCGACCAGGCGCTCCAGCACGGGCACCACGTCGACCTGCGGCCCGAGCAGCTCCTCGGCCAGCTCGACCGACCACCGGTAGCCGAACACGGACAGCCGCCGCAGCGCCTCCCGCTGCGCGGGCTCCAGCAGCCGGTAGCTCGCCGTCACCACGTCGCGCAGGGTCACCAGCGCCGGTGACGCCGCGACGTCGGCGCTGCCCAGCTCCAGCAGGCGGTTGCCGTACCGGGCGAGCATCTCGGCGGGGTCGAGCACGCGGCCGCGCGCCGCCGCCAGCTCGATCGCCAGGGGCAGCCCACCGAGCCGGCGCACCAGGGTGACCAGGGCGTCCACCTCGACGTCGGCGGGCGAGCGGCGCACCTGGCGCCAGCGCGCGAGGAACAGCGCGCTGGCCGGGTGGCGCTCGGCCTCCGCCATCGTGCGCACCCCCGGGGGCGGCAGGGCCAGCGGGCCCACCGGCCACACCTGCTCACCGGCCGGGCCGAGCGGGGCCCGCGCCGAGGCCAGCACGCGCAGCATGGGCGCCTGCGCCAGGAGCTCGGTCAGCACGGCCGTGCAGGCCTCCGGCGAACGGTCCACCGCGTCGACCATCAGCAGCACCGGCTGCTCCAGCCGGGCGGCCAGCTCGGCGGGGCGGCTCACCGCGAGCACCGCGCAGATCACGTCGCGCAGGTCGTTGGCCGTGTCCCCGGCGGCAACGCTGATCGCGGCGGCCCCGGCCAGGAAGTGCGGCTGCGCCCGGTGCGCCACGGTCAGCGCGAGCACGCTCTTGCCCACCCCCGCCAGCCCCACCAGCGTGGTCAGGCCGGGCCGGGCGACCACCTGGGCCAGCAGCGCGTCGATCTCGTCGGCCCGCCCGAACAGGTCGGGCGGCGTGGGCAGGTGGAACGTGGCGGGCCGCGCGGGCGGCAGGGCCTGCCCGCGGGCGGCGGCGTGGAACTCCGCCAGCGCCTCGCCGACCAGCCCGAGCGCCCCGGCCAGCAGCTCCACCGTGCTGCGCTGGGGCCGGGCGGCCCGGCCGTGCTCCAGGTCCCGGACCGTACGCACGCCCAGCCCGGCCCGCGCGGCGAGCTCCGACTGGGTCAGCCGCGCGGTGTCCCGGTGGGCGCGCAGGAGCGCGCTGAAGGAGGCCGCCGATTCGTCGGCGGCCTCGGCAGGAACCGGGTGACCTGGGGCCATGGCCGCAAAGACTATCTACCCGACACCGAACGTGGGAGTGCAGCGTCTACTTTTTGGCCAAGGCCCGGCAGGTGACCGGGATCACGTCTCCCACCTCGTCCGACTGCGTCTCCACGTCTGCTCGTCACCGGGTGCTCGGACGCGCTGACGGTCGTGCGGCGCAGCGCGTACGTCGGCGTGGTCGTCGACCACGGCTGGGAGGGCGAGCCGACGCGCAGCGCGGCCATCCTCGACGCCATGGCCCAGGCGGCCGAGCTGCTGCCCGCGGCCTGAACCGCCGACCGCCGGACTTCAGGCACCCGCATGCGGGAAGGGCACCTTCACCACAGACAGCGTGGTGCAGGTGCCCTTCCTGTCGGTCAGCGCAGGCCGAGGTCGCGAGCGATGATCATGCGCTGGATCTCCGAGGTGCCCTCGCCGATTTCGAGGATCTTGCTGTCGCGCCACATGCGGGCGACCGGGAACTCGTTCATGAAGCCGTAGCCGCCGTGGATCTGGGTGGCGTCGCGGGCGTTGTCCACCGCGATCGTGCTGGCGTGCAGCTTGGCGATGGCCGCCTGGCGCTTGAACTCCTCGCCGGCGACCAGCCGCTGGGCCGCGTCGCGCCAGGCCAGGCGCGCGGTGTGGGCGCGCGTCTCCATGTCCGCGATCATGAACTGGATCGCCTGGTACGAGCCGATGGTCTTGCCGAACGCCTCGCGCTGCGACGCGTACTTGACCGACTCGTCGACGCAGCCCTGGGCCAGGCCGGTGGCCAGCGCCGCGATGGCGATCCGGCCCTCGTCGAGGATCTGCAGGAACTGCGCGAAGCCGCGGCCGCGCTCGCCGAGCAGGTTCTCGGCCGGCACCCGGCAGTCGGTGAAGGTCAGCTCGTGGGTGTCCGAGGAGCACCAGCCGACCTTGGAGTAGCCGGGTGCGACGGTGAAGCCGGGCGTGCCGGACGGCACGATGATCGAGGAGATCTCGTCCTCGCCGGTGCGCGCGGTGACCGTGACCAGGGTGGTCATCGTGGTGCCGGAGTTCGTGATGAACGCCTTGCTGCCGTTGATGATCCACTCGGTGCCGTCGGCGGACAGCCGCGCTGTGGTGCGTGTGCCGCCCGCGTCCGAGCCCGCGCCGGGCTCGGTCAGGCCGAACGCGGCCAGCGCCTCGCCCCGCACCAGCTGCGGCAGCCAGCGCTGCTTCTGCTCGTCGGTGCCGAACCGGTAGATCGGCATGGCGCCCAGCGAGATCGCGGCCTCAAGCGTGATCGACAGCGAGGAGTCGACCCGGGCCAGCTCCTCCAGCACGATGCACAGCGCGAGGTAGTCGCCGTCCATGCCGCCGATCTCGCTGGGGAAGGGCAGGCCGAACAGGCCCATCTCGCCCATCTGCCTGACCAGGTCGTACGGGAACTCGTGCCGCTCGTACAGGTCGCCGATCACCGGCGCCACCTTGTCCTGAGCGAAGCGGCGCACGGTGTCGCGCAGCTCCCGGTGCTCCTCGGACAGCCCGAAGTCGGTCATCTCGGCCTCTCTTAAACCGGAGTCACGCCGTGTCGGCGGCGTGAGAACTGACGGTCCTTGCCCTGTGCGGCTCGGTACCGCTGGATGAGCTCGTCGCGGAGCCGATCGGGCTCCACGATCGCGTCGATGACCAGCTCGCTGGCGAGCCGGACGATGTCGATGTCGGTCTCGTACTCGGCGCGCTTGGCGGCGATGAACGCCTCCCGCTCGGCCTCGTCCTCGATCGCGGCGATCTTGTTGGCGTACACCGCGTTCACCGCGGCCTCGGCGCCCATGACCGCGATCTTGGCGGTGGGCAGCGCGATCGTCGCCTCGGGCATGAACCCGGGCCCGGCCATGGCGTAGAGGCCCGCGCCGTACGCCTTGCGTACCACCACGCAGATCTTCGGCACGGTGGCCTCGCTGATCGCGGAGACCATCTTGGCGCCGTGGCGGATGATGCCCTGCTTCTCCACCGCGCTGCCGACCATGAAGCCGGGCACGTCGCACAGGAACAGCAGCGGCACGTTGAACGCGTCGCACAGCTGCACGAACCGGCTCGCCTTGTCGGCCGAGTCGACGAACAGCACGCCGCCCTTGAACATCGAGTTGTTGCCGACCACGCCGACCACCTGGCCGTCCAGCCGGCCGAAGCCGACCGTCAGCTCCTTGGCCCAGCGCGCCTGGATCTCGAAGAACTCGCCGCCGTCCAGCAGGCCCTTGACCATCTTGCGCATGTCGAAGGCGCGCCGCTCGCTGTCCGGCACCAGCGCGGCCAGGTCGGTCTCCGGCGCGGGCAGCGGCTCCTGCGCGGGCGGCTGCTCGGTCCAGTTCGACGGCAGGAAGGACAGGTAGCGGCGGACCACGCCGAGCGCCTCGTCCTCGTCCTTGCACAGGAAGTGGCCCACGCCGGACTGCTCGGTGTGCACCTTGGCACCGCCCATCGCCTCCAGCGTGGTCTTCTCGCCGGTGACCATCTCGACCATGCGGTCCGAGCCGAGGTACATCGAGGCGTTGCCGTCGACCATGGCGACCACGTCGCAGAAGGCCGGGATGTAGGCCCCGCCCGCCGCGCTCGGCCCGAACAGGGCGCACACCTGCGGGATGCTGCCCGAGGCCTTGACCTGCTGGTAGAAGATGTTGCCCGCGCCGCGGCGGCCCGGGAACAGGTCGACCTGGTCGGTGATCCGGGCACCGGCCGAGTCCACCAGGTACACCATCGGCACGCCCTGGGCGTACGCCCGCTCGATGATCCTGATGATCTTCTCGACGGTGCGCGCGCCCCAGCTACCGGCCTTGACCGTGGAGTCGTTGGCCATCAGGCCGACCTGGCGGCCGTCGATGGTGGCCTGCCCGGTGATCACGCCGTCGGCGGGCAGCCCGTGCGCCAGCGCGTTGGCGAACACCCCGTCCTCGACGAACGAGCCCTTGTCCACCAGCCGCGCGATGCGCTCGCGCGCGAACAGCTTGCCCTTCGCGGCGTTGGCCTGGTGGTACTTGGGCGCTCCCCCGGCGCCGATACGCTCCCGCAGCTCGTCAAGCCCCTCGTGCATATCAGCGCCTTCCTCCCCTAGCACATCCTGAACGATCGTTAGGCTACCACCAGGTGAGATGCCCTGCCTCCCCCGTCCACCCAAGATCGCCCGAATTGCCTGGCAGATGGGCGTATCTTGGGCGCGCATTCACCCATTTGCCTGGCAAGTCGAGCGATCTTTCGCCCGTCGGGTACGCGGAAGGGCCGGCGCGTGCACGCGCCGGCCCTTGCGTGGTGGGACGGGTCAGCAGAAGTTCGCGGTGGAGCCGCCGACGCTGGAGGCGTTGGCGTTGCCCAGCAGGGCGCCCACCGCGACACCGGAGATGTCGATCGGCGCCTGCACCGGCACGAACACCTGGTTGCCGCTGAGGATGCCCGAGTTGCCGAACGTGTTCCAGTTCAGCTCGCAGGTGCCCGGGGCGCTGTGCTGCCACTTCTTGCGCTGGCTCAGCAGCCGCTGCTTCGCGCCGACGTCGATGCTGGCGCTGGTGTTGCCGACCGCGCTGGTCAGGCCGCCGGTCAGCCCGTTGATCGGCAGCAGGCCGGTGACCACGTCCAGCGGCGCGCTCTCCAGCGGGGGCGCCGCTGCGACCTTGTTCTTCTTCTTGTTCTTGCCCTTGTGCTGGTGCCAGGCCGGCTCGCCGCCGTACGGCTGCGGGTACGGGTTCTCGTCGACGTCGTCCGGCTCCTCGCCGGGCAGGTTGGCTTCGGCGCCGCCCACGCACCACGCGTTCGCGTCGCCGAGCACGCCGACGCCCACACCGCAGGCGTTGATCGGCGCCTGGATCGGGGCCAGCACCTGGTTGCCGCTGAGCACGCCGGAGTTGCCGAAGCTGCTCCAGTCGGTGGCGAGCGCGTCGTCGCCGTAGTCGGCCTCGGCGCCGCCGGTGCAGCTGGCGTTCGCGTTGCCCAGGATGCCGATGGCGATGCCGCAGATGTTGATCGGGGCCTGCACGGGCAGCTTGATCTGGTTGCCGCTGCCGATACCGGAGTTGACGGAGGTGTTCCAGTTGTCAGCCGCGTGCGCGCCCGTGCCGCCGACAAGCAGCACGCCGGCGGAGATCACGCCGACCTTGACGGACGTCTTGGTCCACGTGCCCAGCGAAGTCGCAGTCATGTGAATCGCAGTGCCTTTCGATCTGGAATTGCCACGGGGAGATGCAGTGTCTTGCGATGTCACAGCTACTGTCCGTAGTGGCCTGTACGTATGGTCGGGCGCGCCGGAGTACGGTCCCTCCGGCTGTCGACGTGCGCCCGTGTCACCTGTTTCGGCTCGTACAAATAGGGCATTTATGACATCGCAGGGGTCAACGAGCTTGCCATTACTCGGACACGGACCTCGCCGACGATCTCCGGTGGCGGCAAATGCGGTTCGTTACACAAAATACGGCTTATGTCCGATTTATTCTAGAATCAAAGACCAATAACAGTCGGAAAAGCGACAGGGAGTGACCAGTGGTCACTCCCTGTCAGCATTGTGCGATCGGATTTTCCTGGTCCGGGCTGCTCAGCCGACGGTGCGGCTGCGCGGGCCGGCCCGCAGCACTCCGGAGGGCAGCTCGCGGCCGACGATCTTCTCGGCCAGGCGCGCGGCCTCGAGCAGCCGCTCCAGGTCGATCCCGGTCTCGATGCCCATGTCGTGCAGCATGTGCACGACCTCCTCGGTGGCCACGTTGCCCGAGGCGCCCGGCGCGTACGGGCAGCCGCCGAGCCCGCCCACGCTGGCGTCGTACTCGGTCACGCCGAACTCCAGGGCGGTGAGGATGTTGGCCAGGCCGGTGCCGCGGGTGTTGTGGAAGTGCAGCAGCGTCGGCACGTCGGGGTGCCGCTCGCGCACGATCGACAGCAGCTCGCGCACCCGGCGCGGGGTGGCCATGCCGGTGGTGTCGCCGAACGCGATCCGGTCCGCCCCGTCCGCCACGACGCGGTCGACGATCCCGGCGACCCGGCGCGGGTCCACGTCCCCCTCGTACGGGCAGCCGAAGCTGGTCGCGATGATCACCTCGGCGGTGGCGCCGCCCTCGTGCAGGGCCGGGATGAGCTGGGCGATCTCGTCCAGCGACTCCTCGGTGGCGCGGTTGATGTTGCGGCGGTTGTGCGTGTCGCTGGCCGACACGACCACCTCGACCTCGGTGAACCCGCCGGCCAGGGCGCGCTGGGCGCCGCGCAGGTTGGGCACCAGGGCGCTGTAGCGCACCCCCGGATCGCGGGCGACGGCGCCCCACACCGCGTCGGCGTCGGCCATCTGCGGGATCGCCTTGGGGTGCACGTACGACACGGCCTCGATCCGGCCGGCGCCGGTGGCGCTCAGCGCGTCGATGAGCCTGACCTTGTCGGCGGTGGGCACGGGGTCCTCGTTCTGCAGCCCGTCGCGCGGGCCCACCTCACGAATCGACACCCGGTCCGGCAGCACAGCACCCATGCCCACACCTTAACCCTCGTTAAATCGGCTCGCCCACCCCTCGTCGACCTCGACTCTCCCTCGATCAAATCAACCTGAGTGGAATTCACTCACGCCACTGCTCAACGCATCATCCGTTCAGCGCGTCTCTATATACGACAGTCCAAGGCGGACTGTCGTTCGAACGGGGAGGAACATGCGATCCAGCAGGAGAACCCGAACGTTACTGGCCCTGGGCATGGCTGCCGCACTGCTGGCGGCGGCACCCGGCGCCGCCGGAGCGCAGCAGACCGCCGCGCCCGAGGCCGTGCCGCCCACCGCCGCGACCGCGCAGGCCCAGTCGGTGACGCTGATCACCGGTGACCGGGTCACGGTGCACGGCGGTGGCAAGGTCAGCGTGACCCCGCGCAAGGGCGTCACGTTCCACGGCTACCGGGTCAAGGACCACCAGTACGTCATCCCGTCCGACGCCGCGCCGCTGCTCGCCGCCGACCGGCTCGACAAGCGGCTGTTCGACGTCACGGAGCTGCTCGCGGTGCAGGCCGCCCGGCCGGCCGCGCTGCCGCTGATCGTCTCGGGTGCGGCGTCCGCACCGGGGCTGACCGCGCAGCGGCGGCTCCCGGCGGTCGAGGGCTTCGCCGCCGAGGTGCCCGCGGAGTCGCTGGCCGCGCGCTGGCAGTCGACCCGCACCGGCCTGGGCAAGGGCAAGATCTGGCTGGACGCCGTACGCAAGCCGACGCTGGACGAGAGCGTGCCGCTGATCGGCGCGCCCGCGGCCTGGTCCGCCGGCTTCGACGGCACCGGGGTCACCGTGGCCGTGCTCGACACGGGCATCGACGTGACCCACCCGGACTTCGCCGGGCGGATCGCCGGGCGGCAGAACTTCACCGAGGGCGAGGAGGACGACCTCGACCGGGTCGGCCACGGCACGCACGTGGCCTCGACCATCGCGGGCAGCGGCGCCGGCTCGGGCGGGAAGTACAGGGGCGTCGCGCCCGGTGCCACCCTGCTCGACGGCAAGGTCTGCGTTGAGGGCGGCTGCCTGGAGTCCTGGATCGTGGCCGGCATGCAGTGGGCCGCCGAGTCCGGGGCCGACGTGGTCAACCTGAGCCTGGGCGGCTCGAACACGCCCGAGGTCGACCCGGTCGAGCAGGCCGTGAACGACCTGACCGCCTCGCACGGCACCCTGTTCGTGATCGCGGCGGGCAACAGCGGCGAGTTCGAGCCGGTCAGCTCCCCCGCCACCGCCGAGGCCGCGCTGGCCGTGGCGGCGTTCACCAAGTCCGACGAGCTGGCCGAGTTCTCCAGCCGCGGCCCCAGCGCCGACGGCTGGGCGGTCAAGCCCGAGATCGCGGCGCCGGGCGTCGACATCGTCGCGGCGCGCAGCAAGGACGGCTTCCTCGGCACCCCGGGCGAGCTCTACATGCCGCTGGACGGCACGTCGATGGCGACCCCGCACGTCGCGGGCGCCGCGGCGCTGCTCACCCAGGTGCACCCGCAGTGGACGCCGGAGCAGCGCAAGGCGGCCCTCATGGGGTCGGCCAAGCCCGCCGCCGGCATCGGGGTGTTCGCGCAGGGTGCCGGCCGGGTGGACGTGGCCCGGGCGATCACCCAGCAGGTCACCACGACCCCGTCGTCGGTCACGTTCGGCCTGCAGGAGTGGCCGCACGAGGACGACGACGTGCGCACCGGCACCGTCACGTACCGCAACGGCGGCAGCACGGCGGTGACCCTGCAGCTCGCGCTCCACGCCGACGGGCCCGCCGGGACGTTCTCGCTCAGCGCCGACACGGTGACCGTGCCGGCCGGCGGGCAGGCCTCGGTGACGCTGCGCGCCGACACCCGGCCGGGCGGTGCGACCACCGGCAACTTCGGCGGCCAGCTCACCGCGACCGCGCCGGGCGTCTCGGTGCAGACGCCGTTCGGTGTGATCCGCGAGGAGCTGAAGTACCCGGTCAAGGTCACCGCGACCGAGCGCGACGGCGACCCGGCCGAGAACGCCTTCACCGTGGTCCTGCGCAAGGACCAGTACCAGGAGTGGGTGGTTTTCGGGCCGAGCAACGACCTGCGGCTGCCGCCGGGTGAGTACTTCGCCTTCAGCTGGGTCGACGAGGAGACCGAGGGCGGGTTCGCGACCACCCAGGTGATGTACCCGAAGCTCAGCGTCGGCGGCCCGGCGACGGTGTCGCTCGACGCGCGGGGCGGCGGCGGCTTCGATGTGACCGTCCCGGACACGCAGGCCACGGCGCTGGTCGTGGGCTTCGACGCCTTCTACACCGAGGGCGACTTCGGCACGGGCGTCGGTATCGGCGCGGGATCCTTCGACCAGATGTTCGCCAAGCTGATCGGGCCGAAGCCGGCCTCCGGCCTCAGCTCGCAGGTCACCGGCGTGCTGGCCCGGCTCGACGAGGACGGCAACCCGGCGAAGACACCACATGTCTACAACGTCGGCTGGCACAGCCCGGACAGCCTGCTCACCGGGCTGGTCAAGCACCTGCGGCCGGGCGACTTCGCCAACGTCGAGGCGAGCCACGCCGCGCTGGCCAAGGGCTCCGACGGCATGCGGCTGAACTTCCTCGCGCCGCCGGACAGCCAGGGCGGCTGGGCCGTGGGCTGGCCGACCCCGCTGCCGTTCACCCGCACGGACTACTACGCGGGCAACGCGCCGTGGCAGGTCGAGTTCATGGAGGAGGTGCCGGTCGAGGGCCAGGACTGGCCGCTGACGGTCTCCGACACCAGCTCGGTCCAGACGTACCGGGCCGGGCGCACCTACCGCGAGCAGTGGAACAAGGGTGTGTTCGGGCCGAGCGTGGCGCCGTTCTTCCCGGGCGACGTGCCGGCGCTGCGTGAGGGCGGCATCGTGTACATCAGCCCTGGGCTGCTCGGCGACGGGCAGGGCCGGGCCGGCTTCGGCCAGATCACCAAGGGACACGGGGCGCTCTACCGGGACGGCGAGCTGATCGCCGAGGCCGACGACGGCCCGTACGTCTTCGCCGAGGACGTCCCCGCCGCGAAGGCGAAGTTCCGGTTCGAGGGCAGCCTGGAGCGCGACGCGCGGCTCACCACCAGGATGTCGGTGAGCTGGACGTTCCGCTCGGGCCAGACCGAGGAGCTGTCGTCGCTGCCGCTGACGGCGGTCAGCTTCGCGCCGCGGCTGGACGACCACAACGTCGGCAAGGCCGGCGGCCTGGGCATCTTCCCCGCGAAGATCACCCAGACCGAGGGCTCGGGCCGGGTCGTCAAGCTGGCGGTCCAGGTGTCCTACGACGACGGCAAGACCTGGAAGAAGGTGCCGGTGCTGCGGATCGCCGGCGAGTGGCTCGTCGCGGTCGCGCACCCGAAGGCCGGCGGCTTCGTGTCGCTGAAGGCGTCGGGCGCCGACTCGCACGGCAACACCTTCGACCAGACGGTCATCCGGGCGTACGAGCTCCGCTGACCTCGGCATGAGCAAGGGGCCCGGCGGCGTGTCCGCCGGGCCCCTTCGCGTGCCCGTCAGCGCATCCGGGAGACCAGGGCGGTGTCGTAGTCGCCCGAGATGAACTCGGCGTTGTCCAGCAGCTCGGCGAAGAACGGCAGGTTGTTCTTCGGGCCGGTGAGCTCGAACGCGGCCACCGCCTCCTTCGCCTTGATGATCGCCTCGGCGCGGTCGGCGGCGTACACGATGACCTTGGCCATCAGCGAGTCGTAGTTCGGGGTGACCACGTTGCCCTCGGCGTAGCCGGAGTCGACGCGCACGCCCTCGCCGGCCGGCTCGACCCAGGTCTTGATCGCGCCGGGGCCGGGCAGGAAGCGCTTGGGGTCCTCGGCGTTGACCCGCAGCTCGATGGCGTGGCCCCGGGAGACCAGGCCGGCCGGGTCGAACTGCACCGGCAGCCCGGCGGCGACGCGCAGCTGCGCCTCGACCAGGTCGATGCCGAAGACGGCCTCGGTGACCGGGTGCTCGACCTGCAGCCGGGTGTTCATCTCCAGGAAGAAGAAGTCGCCGGTGGCCGGGTCGAACAGGCACTCGACGGTGCCGGCGTTGCGGTAGCCGACGGCCTCGCCCGCACGGACGGCGGCGGCCAGCAGCCGCTCCCGCTGGTCGGGGGTCAGCGCCGGGGAGGGCGACTCCTCGACCAGCTTCTGGTTGCGGCGCTGCACCGAGCACTCGCGCTCGCCGAGCGCGATGACCGTGCCGTCGGCCAGGCCGAGGATCTGCACCTCGACGTGGCGCACCCGCGGGAAGTAGCGCTCGATCAGCACCGCGCCGTCGCCGAACATGCGCTCGGCGAAGCCGCGCACCTTCTCGTACTGCTCGGTCAGCTCGTCGGCGTTGTTCGCGACGGCCATGCCCATGCCGCCGCCCCCGGCCGCGGCCTTGACCATGACCGGGAAGCCGATCTCCTTGGCCGCGGACAGCGCGTCGTCGACCGTGGCGGCCGGGTCGGCGGTGCCGGGGGCGACGGGAACGCCCGCGGCGGCCATCAGGTTCCGTGCGTTGATCTTGTCACCCATCGCGGTGATCGCGTCGGGGTCGGGACCCACCCAGATCAGGCCGTGCTCGGCGACGGTGCGCGCGAAGTCGGCGTTCTCGGAGAGGAAGCCGTAGCCGGGGTGGATCGCCTGCGCGCCGGTCTGCTTGGCGGCGTCCAGGATCGCCTGCGTGTTGCGGTAGGACTGGGCCGGGTTGGCCGGGCCGACACAGACCGCCTCGTCCGCCTCCAGCACGAACGGAAGTTCGGCGTCGGCCTCGGAGTACACCGCGATGGTGCGGATGCCGAGGCTCCTGGCGGTCCGGATGATCCGCCGGGCGATCTCGCCCCGGTTCGCGACCAGCAGTGATTCGATCATGTGAGTACCCTCCTGCGCTCAGAAAACCACGCCGAGGCTAATCGGTCAGCGGAACCCCGAGACGAGGCGGTGCTCGTGCCTGCAGCGATGTCGGTGGATACCCATTATTTCATCAAGTGATGAAGATGTCAGCCCAGCAATGCGGCCAGCGCCGCGGCCCGCAGCAGCGTGGCGCGGCGCTGGCGCTCGACCTCGCCCCCGAGGAACGGGGTCGAGTTCATCAGGCCGAACGCGGCGTGCGCCAGCACCCGGGCCTCCCCCGCGGTGAGGTCGTCGCGCAGCGCGGTGAGCACCTGGACCCACTCCTCGACGTACTGCCGCTGCAGCCGGCGGATCTCGCGGCGCGGCTCCTCCGGCAGCCGGTCCAGCTCGTGCAGGTGCAGGGCGATGACGGCCGGGTTGGCCAGCGCGAAGTCGACGTGGAAGTCGACCAGGGCCTCGACGGCGACGCGGGGGTTGCCGTCGCTCTTGGCGACCTGCTCCCGGCCGCCCGCCAGCAGGCCCTCGCTGACCGGCACGAGCGCGGCGACCAGCATGTCCTTCTTGCCGGCGAAGTGGTGGTAGAGCGCGGGCCCGGTGACGCCGGCGGCGGTGCCGATGTCGTCCATGGACACGCCGTGATAACCGCGCGCTGCGAAGAGACCGACCGCGATCTCGATGATCTCCTCGCGCCGCGACCTGCGCGCGGGCTTCGCCGGGGGTGTTTCTACCTGCTCCACTGCCGTCACCCGAGACATGCTACTCGCCGGTCAAGCCGCGCCTTAACGTCCGTTTAGTCCAGTTCGAACCCATATTCCCCCGCCAGCCGGTGCGCCTCGTCCGCCCGATCGGACTGCAGCAGGGCGTGCGCGAGGGCGTACGCCGCGCGCGGCAGCGTCGCCGAGTCCCGCGGCAGGCCGTTCAGCACCGAGCGCAGCAGCGGCTCGGCCGCCTCGGCCCGCCCCAGCGTGAGCAGCACCTCGCCCATGGCCAGCTCGGCCAGGAACGCCTCGCCGAACGCCTCCAGCGCGCGGAACCGGGCGGGCGTCTCCCCGACCCGGGCCAGCGCCGCCTCGGGATCACCGGCGGCGACCATCGCCCGCGCCCCGTCCAGCGCCAGCCAGGCCAGCTCGTAGCGCACCTCGGGCTCCCCGGCCAGCCCCGGCGGCAGCGCCGCGGCGGCGGCGTCGGCCAGCTCGACCGCCTGGCGGGCCTGCTCGGGCTCCTCGGCGTACATCGCCGCGACGGCCTGGCGGCGGCGCGCCCGCAGCTCGTCCAGCGGCAGCCGGGCCACCCGGTACGCCGCCGCGGCCGAGCCGAGCCGGTGCGCCGCGAGCGCGTCCCGATCGAGGTCGAACAGCAGCTCACCGGCCTGCTCCAGGACCCGCGCCCGGACTGCGGCATTGTCGAAGCCGTCCAGGTTCACCGCGAGCTGATCGAGGTAGGACAGCGCCTGGTCGTTGTCGCCGATCCGCTGGTACACCGCGGCCAGCAGGTGCCGCACCTGGTCGGCGAGGTTCTGGTTGCCGGCCCGGTCGGCGCCGTACACCGCCTCCTCGGCCACCTCGGCGGCCTCCTCCGGCCGGGCCGCGTTGAACAGCGCGACCGCGAGGTGGAACCGGGCGTGCTCGGCCTCGTCCTCGTGCTCCTCGCCGGTGCCCGGCGCCGCCGCCAGCCGCGCCACCATGGCGGTCAGGTCGTCGACCACCTCCCGGGCGCGCGCCGTGCCGGCCAGCAGCACCGCCCGCCGCTCCCGCACCTCCTGCTCCAGCGGCTCGGGCAGCTCGTGCGCCAGCGCCCGGTCGAACGCCTGCACCGCGCCGGCGTTGTCGTCGAGCATGCTCAGGCCCTGGCCGAGGAAGAACTCGCCCAGGCCCACCATCTCGTCCTGCTGCTCGTGCTCGGCCTGGGCGATCAGCTCCCGCGCCGCGTCGGCGGACTCCTGGACCCGGCCGTCCGCGCCGAGCGCCTGCGCCCGCAGCAGCATCACCTGCAGCCGCACCCGCGGTCCGGGGTCGGGCTCGCCGACGGCCGCGATGCGGTCCAGCTCGCCCATGGCGTCGGCGGGCTGCTGGGCGTGCAGCAGCGCCACCGCGAGCCGGCGCAGGGCGCCCGCCCGGTCCTTGGCCCCGCCGTGCGCCATCAGGTAGTCGGTGGAGGCACGCACCTGGGCCAGGCCCTCCTCCGGCTGGCCGTGGCGGCTGCGGTGCAGGCCGAGCCGCCCGCGGATGCGCTGGCAGCGGATCTCGTCCCCGGCCTGGGCGTACCAGTCCAGCGCCTCGCTCCAGGCCTGCTCGGTCTCCGCGACGGCCTCGCCGTGCAGGCGCATGCCGTGCAGGTCGGCCAGCCGCCCGCGCTGCAGCGGGGTGAGCCCGGCCGCCCCGGCGAGCGGCTCGATGCGCCGCCACAGCGCCTCGGCGCGCGGCTCCTCGTCGCGCCGCAGCGCCTCCTCGATCAGATCCAGCAGCTCGTCGAGCCCGGCGTCGGCCGGCACGTCGGTCAGCGGGTCCGCCTCCGGCCGGGGCCGCTCCGGCCGCCGCGGCTCCGGCGCACCCGCCTGCGCGGTGAGGCTCAGCGCCAGGTGCTCCACGACCGGCCGGGCCGCCAGCACGGCGGCGATCCGGTCGCCCTGGGCGGTGGTGCCGTTGCGGGCGTCGAAGCGCCTGCCCAGCGCGACGGCCCGCGCCGCGAGCTGCGCGGCCAGCTCCGCGACGGTCTGCTCGGCGCTGCGCACCGGCTGCTGGCCGTGCCCGGCGCCGGTCAGCAGGCGCAGCGCGAGCGACGCGGCGGCGGCGAACTCCATCTCCACGAACGGCGACGACGCCTCGTCCAGCCACGGCAGGTGCCGCTCCACCAGCTCCAGGCCGCGGACCGCGTTGCCGCTCAGCGCGAGGAACAGGACATGGTCGGCCACCGTGCCGAGCTTGCTGCGATGGTCGCGGATCGCGCGGTACGCCTGATGGTGCGCCCGGCGAGCCTCGTCGAACCGGCCCGTACGCAGGTACGGCAGCAGCAGCGCGGTGAGGATCTCCTGCGGCTGCTCGACGCAGGTCAGCCGGCCGGACAGCACCGGCGCGGTGAGCGCGATGGCCTCCTCGTCGCGCCCGCGCCCGGCCAGGTGCAGCACCTGGTCGGTGGGGTCGCAGCCGACGCAGTCGGAGTTGCCGTCGCGCGGGGCCGTCTGCCAGCGCTCGTAGTGCAGGTCGGCGGCGGCGTCGTCGCCCAGGTGGAACGCGACCAGCCAGCGGTGCTTGTGGACGGTCTGCAGGCTGTGCCCGCCCTGCTGGTAGCGCTGCTGCATGTCGTCGAGCACCGCGTACGTCCGGGCGAGCGGGATGTCGGGGAACCGGGTCAGCGAGTTGATCATGTATTTGTAGTGCCAGAGCAGCAGGTACTCCTGGTCGCCGAAGCGGTCCGGGTGGGCGTCGTAGCGGGCCAGGCACCAGGAGAAGGTGACGAAACCCCGGGCCGGCAGGCCGCCGCGCTGGTAAGCCTCGGTCGCCGCCATCCGGGCGTGGAACCGCAGCACGTCGTCGCCGAGCGCGTCGGCCTGGGCCACGGCCTCCTCGGCCAGCGCCACCTGGGCCGCGCCCCGCGGCGCCTGCCAGCACTGCTCGATCAGCTCACGGACCCGGTCGGGGGTGGGGATGCTCATGCCGCGCGGTTCTCCTCGTCGGTGCGGGCAGGACGGGAAGCGCTTGCCCGGCCCACCCGGCCGCCCCCCGCTCCCGATACAGACGCGGTACGGCGTACCAAAAGGTTGCGGTGACGCTGTGTCGGATCGGTGATGCCTCGTGGATCGACCCGAAGGGAGCGGTTCACCACGACACCGTACCCAGATTCGGCGACAGCGGCATACCCGCTCAGCGTGCATGCGACGGGCATGAATGGGGGCAGGGTCGCCGAACCCGCGGCAGCGAGAAGGGGCACCCCGGCCGGGATGCCCCTCGCATCGGAGACCGGCGGCTCAGCCGACGAGCAGGCGTGCGCCGGCCAGCTCGGCCGGCTCGGCGACCTCGGCCGACGCCGTGCCCGCCGCGTCCACCAGCACCAGCTTGCGGCTGCCCTCGGCGCCGACCCGCAGCAGGAACGACCCGTCGGTCTGGAACAGCATCGCGCTGAACTCCGGCAGGTCGACCGCCTTGCCGGTGGTCGTGTCGAGCACGACGTACGCGGCGTCGGCGCGGGACCCGTCAGTCGGCGCGTTCGCGACGGAGACGTACCGGCCGTCCACCGACACCGACACGACGGCCGGGCGGCCGCCCGCGCACTGCTCGCACGCGGTCGCGAACGGCACCCGCCGCAGCTGCCGGCCGGCGCCGTCGACCACGACGACCTCCTTGCCGTCGGCGAACGCGCCGAACTCGCCGCCGCGGGACTGGGCGGTGAGCCTGCCCTTGGTGACCTTGCCGCTGTTCACGTCGACGATGCCGACGCTGGTCGACACCGAACGGCTGTCGACCGACCAGCGCACCGCCCAGCCGGCGTCGCGGACGCCGCCGGTGACCTTGTGCCGGCCGCCGCCGTCCACGCCCGACACGAACAGGTCGCCCTTGCCGCCGCCCGGCGCCTGGACCCAGGCCAGCAGGTTGCCGTTCGGCGACAGGGCGAGCGAGTTCGGGACCCCGGACGTGGGCGAGGCGATCGTCGCCACCTTGACGGCCTTGCCGTTCTCCAGGCGCAGCACGGTCGTCGCCATCGCCTTCTCGTCGTACGCCTGGTAGTAGGTCACCGGGACCGCGGGCCCGGCTGGCGGGACCTGCGGGGCGGTGCCCGGCGCCGGATCGGTGCCCGAGGAGTCGCTGCAGGCGGCGAGCGCGAGCAGCAGGACAGCGCCCGCGACCGCGATGGTGCCGCGGCGGATCGGCGAGCGGGAGAGGCGGTCGGTCTGCACGATGCGTCCTTCGGTCTGCCGTCAGGCGGAGGTCACCCGTCGTGCGTTGCAGCCTATGGCGTACCACCTCAAGAGAACTGTAAATAACCTTTAAAGTTGAGCGATCGTCGCGAATGCTTGCGCGCGGCGGGCGAAGCGGGAAGGCTGCCGATCATGTCGCCACACGACCGCGCCGCGGCGGCTTGCCGCCACAGCCTGCACGCCCTGCTCAAGCTCGGCGACCAGCTGACCGACGAGCAGTGGGCCGCGCCGACCGACTGCCCCGGCTGGAGCGTCGGCGACGTCTACGGCCACGTGGTCAGCCTGGAGCAGTGGATGGCCGACGGCGGCGCCGCCCCCGCCGCGCCGCCGCAGGAGCTGATCGACTCCGGCGTCGCGCAGTGGCGCGGTGCCGCGCGCACCGCCGTGCTGGACGGGCTGCGCGCGCTGCTGCCGGTGCGTGAACGCCAGCTCACGGACGAGCTGCGGGCCGCCGACGCGCCCGGCTGGTGGGTGTGGTCGAACGCGACGGTGCCGTTCGTGGTGCAGCTGTCCGGCCGGGCCTTCGACCTGTGGGTCCACGAGCAGGACGTACGCCGCGCGGTGCGCCGGCCGGGCAACCTCGGCTCCCCCGGCGCGCAGGTCGCCCGAGACCTGATCGCGCAGTCGCTGCCCCGCATCGTCGCGAAGGCCGCCGGTGCGCCGCCCGGCTCGGCGGTGCGCCTGACCACCCTCGGCGAGCTGCCCCAGGACTTCACCGTGTACGTCGACGAGCACGGTCGCGCCGCAGTCGTGCCTGCCGACACCCACCCGGCCACCGCGCACGCGCTGCTGACGTGGGAGGCGTACGCCCTGCTCGGCACCGGCCGCACCACCCGCGACCGCCAGCAGATCTGGATCACCGGCGACGCGCCGCTCGCCGAGCGCGTCCTCGCCCACCTCAACATCGCGCCCTGACCCCGGGTCCCCCGGGCGCCCGCAGTTCCAGGGAAACCGCACCCTCGACCGCGCCGATGGCAGCAGTCTCAGGGAAACCACACCCTCGACCGCACCGATGGCAGCAGTTATGCGGGGAAACCGCATCTTCGGCGGGAGCGCCGAACGGCGGGGTCAGCGGTCGAGCGGGAGCATCTCCGGGCGCTTGGGCGTGATGTCGTCGCCGGAGGAGCGGCCGGTGAGGCGGCGCTTGACCCACGGCGCGAGGTAGCGGCCCGCCCAGCGCGCATCGTCCGAGCGTGTGCGCAGCCACGACTTCACCGCCGGCCGGGCCGGCACGTCCCACCAGGTCGGATCGGCCGGGACCCCGAGCACGGCGAGCACGTGCGCCGCGGTGCGGCGGTGCCCGGCGGCCGACATGTGCAGCCGGTCGATGCTCCACAGGGCCGGGTTGGCGTACTCGTGGTCGTTCCACAGGTCGACCAGCCGCGCGCCGGTGCGCTCGGCCACCTCGCCCGCGGACTGGTTGAGGAAGCGGATGCGCGGCGCGACCAGGTTGTTGCCGGGCAGCCGCGACATCACGTCGGCGAACCGGAACATGAGCACGTCGGCGCCGGTGGCCCGCATGCGCATGATGGTGTCCTCGAACCGCTGCATCAGCGCGGGCGGGTCGCACCGGCGGCGCAGCACGTCGTTGGCCCCCGCCGCGAAGCTGATCAGGTCGGGTTTCATGGCCAGCGCCGGCTCGACCTGCTCGGCGACGATCGCGTCGTAGAGGCGCCCGCGGATGGCGAGGTTCGCGTAGGCGAAGCCGGGTCCGTTCAGCTCGCTCAGCCGCTGTGCCACCAGATCGGCCCAACCCCGGAAGACGCCGTCCTCGTACGGGTCGTCCATGCCCTCGGTGAAGCTGTCCCCCAGCGCGGCATACCTGCTCCAACTCACCGCGACATCTTGCCATCGACTCCGGTGCCCACGCTGCGTGCCCTTGCGCACACCACGCGTGCCACGGGAACACAAGATCCCGGTCGTGTGTTACACCACACCGTGCAGATCGAGATCTATTCCGACGTCGTGTGCCCCTGGTGCTGGATCGGCGAGCAGCGCCTGCTGAAGGCGCTGGACGGCTTCACCGAGCCGGTCGAGCTGACCTGGCGGGCCTTCCAGCTGGACCCCTCCGCCGAGTCCGGGCCGCTGGTGCAGTGGCTGGGCCGCCGCTACGGCGGCGAGGCCAACGTCCGGCGGATGTTCTCGCAGGTGACCGAGGTCGGGCGGGACGAGGGTCTCACCATGAACTTCGACCAGGCGATCAACGCGAACACCTTCGACGCGCACCGGCTGATCTGGTGGGCCGGGCAGCGCGGCGAGCAGCGGCCGATGGTCGAGGCGCTGCACCGGGCGCACTTCACCGACGGCGTGGACCTCGGCTCGCGGACCGCGATCGCGGCGGTCGCGGCCGGGCTGGGCCACGACGAGCAGGGCGTACGCGACTTCCTCGACTCCGACGCCGGTGCGGCGGAGGTGCGGGGCGAGCTGGCCACCGGACGCGAGCTGAACATCACCGGCGTGCCGATGTTCGTCTTCGCCGGCAAGTACGGCATCAGCGGCGCCCAGGACCCGTCGACCCTGCGCGAGGTGCTCGACGAGGTCCGCCGCCGCGAGTCCGGCTCGCCGCTGACGACGCTGCCCACGCCGCGCGGCGAGCAGTGCGACGATGACTCCTGCGCCGTGTGACCGATACGGGAAAGGGCCCTCCGTCGGAGGGCCCTTTTTGTGCCGTTCGCGATGTTCCACGTGAAACAAGATCGCCAACCGCCGATCGGTCTGCGCCGGTGACAGCCGCGCCGCGCAGGTTGCCGCCGCGGGTGATCTCTCGGGCACCCGTTGCCTGGGTCACTCGCCCCTGGCCAAGAGGTCGTTAGCTCGGCTAAGGTCTCGCCGTGAGCGAGGTCGCGGAGAAGCAGGTCGAGGCGGGTGCCGCCGAGACCGCGCCCCGCCGCAGGTTCTTCCTGGACACCCGGCCGCTGCGGCACAAGCCGTACCGGCGGCTGTGGTCCTCGACCATCGTCACCGCCCTGGGCAGCCAGCTGACCGCGGTCGCGGTGCCCAAGCAGATCTACGACATGACCGGCTCGTCGGCCTGGGTCGGCATCGCCAGCATCGCGGGCCTGGCCCCGCTGATCGTGTTCGCGCTGTGGGGCGGCGCGATCGCCGACACCGTGGACCGGCGCAAGATGCTGCTGTTCACCAACAGCGGCATCGCCCTGCTCTGCATCGTGTTCTGGGCGCAGGCCGCGCTGTCGCTGAACTCGATCCCGCTGCTGCTGGTGCTCGTCGCCGTGCAGCAGGCGCTGTTCGGCATGAACATGCCGGCCCGCACCGCCTCGGTGGCCCGGCTCGTCCCGGCGGCGGAGCTGCCCGCCGCGGGCGCGCTCAACTCGACCGTCATGCAGGGCGGCCAGATCGCCGGGCCGATGCTGGCCGGTGCGCTGATCCCGCTGCTGGGCCTGCCCCTGCTCTACCTGTTCGACGCCATCGCACTGTGCGCCGCGCTGTACGCCGTGTACCGGCTGCCCTCGCTGCCGCCACTGAACGGCGCCGCCCGGCGCGCGGGCCTGACCGACATCCTGGACGGCTTCCGCTACCTGGCCACCCACCGGCTGCTGATGATCTCCATGGCCGCCGATGTGATCGCGATGGTCCTCGGCATGCCGCGCGCGCTGTTCCCGCAGCTGGCGGACACCGCGTACCCCGGGGTCGACGAGAACTTCGCGCTCGGCATGCTCTACGCCGCGGTGCCGATCGGCGCGCTGCTCGGCGGCCTGCTGTCGGGCACCTTCTCCCACGTACGCCGGCACGGCCTGATGGTGGTGATCGCGGTGTGCGCGTGGGGCGCGGCGATCGTGGGCTTCGGCCTCAGCAGCTCGATCTGGCTGGCGGTGGTGTTCCTCGGCATCGCGGGCGTCGCCGACATGGTGTCGATGGTGTTCCGCGGCGCGATCCTGCAGGCGGCCGCCACCGACGAGATGCGCGGCCGGATGCAGGGCGTGCACACCATGGTCGTGGCGGGCGGGCCGCGCCTGGCCGACCTGCTGCACGGGGTGGCGGTGCCGGTGGCGGGCGCGAGCGCCGCCGTCGCGGGCGGCGGCGTGCTGGTGATGGTGTGCATGACCGCGCTGGCGCTCGCCGTCCCGGCGTTCCTGCGCTACCGCGGCCCGGCCCGCTGACGTGCGGCGCTGAACACCCATTAAGGTGGTCCGACCACCGCCCGGTGGCCGCTACCACGCGTACGGCTCGTCCCGGCGGTCCGCCCGAACAGCGGATCACCCGGCGGCAGGCCGGCGTCCCCTCGGAACGGAACAGCACGATGCGCCTCTCCCGACGTAACAAGATCATCGTGTCGGTGCTGGCATGCCTGGTGGTGCTCCCCACCGGGATCGTCTTCGGCCTCAACCGGTACGTCAACGACACCGGCGTGCCGCTGACCGACAGCCTTTTCCCGGAAGGCGCGCCCAAGAAGCTGCTCGCCGTCTTCGCCCACCCCGACGACGAGATCACCGTGGCCGGCTCGCTGCGGCGGATGAGCGAGGAGCCCGACTCCGAGATCACCATCGCCTACCTCACCCGCGGCGAGGCGGCGAACGTGCCCAAGACGTCCCTGTCCGACCTCGCCGAGCGGCGCACCGTCGAGGCGAACGACGCGGGCCGGGTGCTCGGCGCCGACAACGTCGAACTGTTCGACCTGCCCGACAGCGGCCTGCCCGCCGCCGACGCGACCGGCGCGCGCGGGATCGTCTCCGACCTGATCGACAAGTACCGCCCCAGCGTCGTGGTGAGCTTCGACGACCGGGTCGGCTTCTACGGCCACCCCGACCACGAGCAGGTCGGGGTATGGGTCAAGGGCGTCCTCGGCGACCGGCGGCACGAGCCCCTGTTCCCGGTGAAGCACTTCTACCAGGCCACCCTGCCCGACTCGATGATCTCGGTGGCCAAGGAGCTGTCCCCCACGTTCCGGGACATGTACCCGGCCGACCCGGCGCAGGGCCTGCCGAAGCCGACCGTCGCGATGGCCGTCGACAGCGTCGGCGGCGAGAAGCGGGCCGCGCTCGACGCGCACGCCAGCCAGGTGACCGTGCTCCAGGCGGTGCAGCCGGGCTACGACAAGCTGCCGTCCTGGATCTACTTCCGCATCCTCAGCCGGGAGTACTTCACCAAGGTCTTCTAGCGTCCCGGGGCCCGCGGGTTCGGTCACCGGGATCCGGGCCTCCTGCACGGAGAGCACGGGCCGCCCGATGGCCGGTCGACCCGCGCGGTGCCGAGGTTCAGAGATCCGACGGGTCGGTGTTGGCGCCGCAGGCGACCAGCACCACCCGCTCCCCCGCGGCCGGCCGGTAGGCCCCGCTGGTCAGCGCCGCGAAAGCGGCCGCGGCGCCGTGCTCCAGCACGATGCGGCGGTCCGCCCACAGCGTCCGGCGGGCCGCGACGATGTCGTCGTCGGTCACCAGCACGCTGGTCACGCCCGTGCGCACCGCGACGGCGTACCCGATCTCGCCGACCCGCCGGGCACCGAGCGAGTCCGCGGCGATCCCGGAGACGGCGACGTCCACCGGAGCGCCCGCGGCCAGGGCCGCGTGCAGGCTGGGCGCGAGCACCGGCTCCACGCCGACCACCCGGGCCCGCCCTTCGAGCGCGGCGGCCACGCCGGCCATCAGCCCGCCGCCGCCGACCGCGACGAGCACGGTGTCGAACCCGCCCGGGATGTCGGCCAGCAGCTCCAGGCCGATCGTCCCGGCCCCGGCGACCATCTCCGGCTGGTCGTACGCGTGGCAGTAGACGGCGCCCGTGTCGGCGGCGCGCTTGACGGCGGCCTCGTAGGCCATGGCGTACTCGGTGCCGTGCTGCTCCACCTGTGCCCCGAGCTGCCGCAGCTTCGCGACCTTCACCGAGGGCGCGGTCTGCGGCACGAACACGGTCGCCGGAACGCCACAGGTGCGGGCGGCGTACGCGACGGCGAGCCCCGCGTTGCCACCGGAGGCGGCGACCACGCCCACCGCCGGGTCGAGCTCGCCCGCCTGCTGCGCCGCGAGCACCCGGTTGAGCGCGCCGCGCGCCTTGAAGCTGCCGGTGTGCTGCATGTACTCGCACTTCAGCCACGACGCGCCGGACAGCCCACCCGGCTCGACCACCGCCAGGGGCGTACGCCGGAACCGCCCGGCGATCCGCGTCGCGGCGGCGTCGACATCTGCCCGGGTGATGGTCATACCCGAACCCTAGAACCCACGGTGGACGGCACGAACAGAGGCCACGCCGGGAGTCGAACCCGAGAACATCCGTTTTGCAGACGGAGCGCCCCACCCGGAACGCCACGAGGCCGTGCAGTGCGGACGGAGGGATTCGAACCCACTCAGCAAAGCACCCGGTTTACAGCCGGGCCCGACTCTCCCACGTCGGCGCATCCGCAAGATCATGTTGGTACAGCAGCGCGGACGGGATTCGAACCCGCAGCACTCCCGCTTGAAAGGCGGGCGACTCTCCCCTTCGTCCACCGCGCCGTGGACTTTCCCTACGTCGGGATGGCCGGACTCGAACCGACGGCCTCTGCACCCCCAGTGCAGCGCGCTACCAAGCTGCGCCACATCCCGTTCGGAACGCGGCCCCCCGCCGCGTCCCTCGCGCCCTGAGCAGGACTCGAACCTGCAACCCCCGGCTTCGTAGACCGGTGCGCTGTCCCGTTGCGCCATCAGGGCCCGGTGGATCCAGCCGGACTCGAACCGGCCACCTCCGCTTTGCAAGAGCGGCGCTCTACCAGATGAGCTATGAACCCGAAGGGCTGCGGGCCCCCGTGACCCGCAGCCGTCAGCGCTTGGCCAGCATCGCCCACGACGGGACCGCCGGCTGGAACCGCAGCGGCATCCCCGCCTCGACCGGCGTGCGATCGCCCTTGCGCTGATTGCAGCCGCCACAGGCGGCCACCGTGTTGAGCCAGGTGTTGCGCCCACCCCGCGAGCTGGGCAGCACATGATCGATGGTGTACGCGGCACCGCCGCAGTACGCGCAGCGGTGCTGATCGCGGACGAGCACGCCGCGCCGGGACCAGGCCGGCCCGGCGCCGTAACGCCAGCGGGTCACCACATAGCTGACCAGCCGCACGACCTTGGGCATCGGGAAGACCCCGATGGCCTGGTCAGGTTCCGACTCGTGCACCACCGCGACCTGCCGCCACAGCATGCGCAGGGCGTGACGCAGGCTGACCCGGTGGAGCGGGCCGAGATCGGCGTTGAGGACGAGTACTGCGTTCATCGGGTCACCTCCTGGGAATGCTGTAGACGGGTTGGAGCGGTAGCCGGGAGTCGAACCCGGATCTCTGCCATGGCGAGGCAGCGCACTGCCGTTGTGCGACAACCGCGAGCTGGTGTTTCCTTGCGCAGCCGATGCGGGACTCGAACCCGCTTTTCCGAGTAGAGAGCTCGGGGGCCTACCCATAGCCGAATCGGCCTCGGCACCGCATACTGCGGCGCTGATTCTCAATGCCATCCACTGTGGAGTTCTCAAGGTGCTCAGCCGCCGGCAGGCCGGGGCTTGTGGTGCCGTCTTCGCTGTTCAGGTGCTTTGCATAGAGAAAGGCCGCCCGCTTCCGAGATCGGAGGCGGGCGGCCTTGAAGCCGCTTCGGCAGCGCTTCAGCAGCGCTGCCCGCCCCGTCCCGGGTCGGGTTCCCACAGATACGCGCAGCCGCGTCGACCGGCGGCGGGCATGGCGTTCTCGACGCACGGCTTCAGCCTGTGCGTGGTGTACGAGAAGGCGCTCATGTCGTTCTCCGGTCCGTTCATCCGTGGTGTCGTTCTTGGTGTGGGCATACGGTATTGCGAGCCCGATTCGGGAGGCAACCGCATTTTCCGCGGCCGATGTATGCGCAGCTCAGACGGATCGCGGGAGCGATGGCCGGGAACTCGCCCAGCGGCCGGCAAGCCGCCAGACTCGGCGCGTACGGCCGGCTCAGCGTCGACGGCCGCACCTGCTGAACGTTGGTGGACGCAGCCGGGCCGGCGCCCGGCCGTACAACAGAGCACGTTTGTGCTCGGCGTACTTACGCTGTCACCCATCATCGGCGAGCTTGCCGTATCCGTGCCCGGCCAGGGTGTGGTCGCCGGATGTCACATATGCGGGTCCTTGTCGAGCACGGTGGCTGACGGCCGACACCTACGGCGACGTTTGGCCACGAAGGCCCGCGGTGCAGCGGACGACAACGATCGAGTCACGGGCGAGGAGGACGTAGGGCGGAATAGGGAGATCAACCAGGCTCACCAGCGGCTATACGCCCGGCATCGTTTCGACCGTCGTTCCCGGTGGGGCCTCTCTGGTAAGGCCGTACCGGTAGAAGGTGAACAAGTTGTGCTCACGGCCGTGCTCGAGCCGTTTGGCGACCTTGCCGTGTGGGAAGCCACGCAGGCCATTCGGCATTTCGACCACGGCCGCGTTCTCGTGAGGATCGTAGGCCCAGCGGCCGCCACCATGGCGCACCATCAGCTCGCCAAGGTAGGCACCTATGCTCATGATCATGCTCTGGCGGTAGGCGGGCGGTGGATCCGTCGCCAGGAACGCATCACATATGTCATCCAGCTGAGACGCCTCTGTCGACTCCCACCCAAGCGGCCAGCCCTCGGCTGCCGAGCCCTTGACGAACGTCTCGGCCAGCCGACCCATGGCCTCGGCGGTCTCTGCGTCGGTCGGGTTGGGACGCCTACGGAACCGGTCCAGAAAGCCTGGCATTCGCCACCTCCGCGTCGAAGCGGGAGCTTAGCAAGAGCGAGATCAAAAACTCCAGGCGTTACCAGTGGCTTATACGGCCAACGGCAAAGCCCGGTTGATCAAGAGTTATCGCTGGTGGAGCCTAGGAGTTTCCGACTGTTAGCGATCCTCGATCATCTTGTCGAGCTTGCGCACCAGGTCGGCGTACTCTTCGGTGACCCGGTGTATTTGATCGGTGTCGTAGGAATCGAGCGTGTGGCGCAGACGGGCGATGACGCCGATCTGGCCCTCCCACTGTGCCAGGCGATCGGCGTCGGGAGTCGATCGACGCTCCTCCTGCTCGATCAGCACGGTGTAGCACACGATCGCGATTCCCAAGACGTCCAGCGCCATCTCATGACTCACCGCGCGCCCTGCCGCCAGCACCCGCTCCGGCGCGTTACCGGGGGTTGATTGGGTCACCGACACCTCCATGCCGACCGGTGCACCGTACGGATCTTCGACCGTCTCGCTGCACGATACGCCGCGCTCCGCAAATCCCCACCGTGGTGGGTGAAGCGAACAGGTACAAGCTGGGTAAACTCGATGACCGGTGGGGAGGCTGAGCATGGACGTAATCCAGGCGATCAACGAGGCAACCCGCGCCGAGCATGAGCAGTGGATCGCGGAGATCCGAGGCTGGGCAGACACTGCCCATGAGCGCGGCGACGAGGTGGCCGTCCGCCGGTACCTCGCGCAGACTGAGCGACTTGAGGCCATCCCCAAGCCCTGGGAGAGCCAGCAGCGCGAAGCATAGTCCGGCGCCAATAACTCCATGCACGTCAAAGCGCCGTCAAGTCAGCCTTGACGGCGCTTCGTGTCTCTACGGCCGCGCTCCTATCCGCATGTCACACCCACTGCGTAGGTGGCGCAGTGATCGAACTGTCGGTGGTTGTCGCTGACTACCCAGGAGCGGTGCCAGCACACGCTCCTGGGTTGTTCGGCGTCAGTATCGATCGAGCATCGCGCTGGCTTTCTGCTGACTCGGCACCCTATGACGCGCTGGGCGTGCCGTGTCGTTTGCGGCTCACCAGCGCCTGGTCGACCGCCAGTCCTCGATGGTGGCGGCAGAGGCAGCCGCGGCGGCCCGCTCCGCACGATCCGCCTCGCGGCGGCGGAACCCGCGCACGAGTCGGAAGCCAACGTAGAACGGCAGCACGAAAGCCGCGTAGAAGACGAGAACTTGCCCACCCTCGTAGCGGAACAGCAGGTGGTAGGCATATATGAGAACGGGCACAGCGATTGCGGCGCAGAGCAGCCGGTCGACGACCGACGTAGTGCCGAACCGCGTGACTGCCATCGCGAACAGGGCAAATCCGCTCAACGCGAGCGCGCATCCATACCAGAGCGCCACTTCAGCCTCCCCATCTCAGACCGACGGGAGCGTAATGGATCGCCGCCAGTCCCGGGCGACGCCTCCCGGCCAGATGTGCGGACCTCGGCAACCTCGACGACATGACGTTGAAGCGGAACCGCGAGACCTCTGCCCAGGTCAAGGGAATGTGTCCGCCACAAGCCTTCCTCACGTCCGCCAGGGTTCTATTGGTCGCCAGCGGTTGTCGATGTTTCACACAGTCCTGTGCCCCCCCTTGTGCCCCGCGCTCTGCTAGGGGTCCCCGTCGCACAGGAGAAGGCGCGAATAATGATCGTCATGTCCATGGCCTTCAGCACGGCGATTATCCTTCGCGTAGCGGAGCTGGCGAGGCAGCACGCTCACGCGGTCATCTCGTCAAACACTCTGATGTTGCCGGGGTACGAAGACCTCGTGTGCTGGAACGGCTCCGCCTTGGCCGGTGGCCCAGACGTCGTCTGGGTATGGACGTTCTCATCCGCGCGCCGCGAGCACGACGGTTTCAACCATCTGAACCAAACTCTTGCCGCCATGTGTTCTGAGCTGGGGGTTGAAGCTGTCCCTGGACCTCCCTTCGCGGCAGGACGCACGTCGCCGGACATCGGCGATACCGAGTACCAGTGGGTATCAGTTAGCTCCTCAGCGCTATACCGAGGCGTCGAGATCGTTGACACCGACTTGACCGAGTACCGGCAGGCAGACCATCCCCTTGAGCCAGCTGCCGTACTCAAGAGCGGCGTGCGTGTCGCCTCCGACAAGAACCACGAGGCAGACCGGTATCTCGCTGGCCGGTTTCCGCACGCCTACCCCCGAACACCACCCCGGTTGAAAGACAGCGGGCGTCGTCCGTGATGCTGCCCGCTGCCATCCCGTCCGCCGTCGACCCACACTCCGTGGACGCGGAACCTGGCCCCGCCGGCAAGGCCAAGCCGCGCAAGCGCGGTCGCCTACGGCGAGCCTTGCCGGCGGGGCCAGGTTCCGCGTAGGCATCCGCCTGGGTTGGCGGTGGGCGGGATGGCCCCACCCCCACCACCCACCCGACCGCAAGACGCCCACGGCTCCCTTCCATCCCGGGGCCGGGGCGGCCCCCGCCGGAGGCGCTATCGATAGCACGCCCACTTGTAGCCATAGCAGAACGGCTAGCCGTGTTTTAGCCCTGCGATCAGGGCGATTGCAGGTGGCATCCGCACGTCAGCATCCGGCCACGCACCCGTAGCCTGCGACCATGACCATGGAAGTCAGCAGGGATCAGGTACCCGACCCGCACGCGTTGCTCAGGGACACGGCATGGGATTCCATCAGCCACGCGTACGGACCAGCTGACGACACACCACTGGAGCTGGTCAAGCTACTGAGTGAGGACTCCGACCGCATCGACGAGGCGGTCCAGCACGTCAGCGAGTTGGTCTCGCACCAGAACAGCGTCTACCAGGCGACAGCGCCGGTGGCGCTCTACATCGCCGGGATCCTGTCCGACCCTCGGCTGGCAGCTGCGACCACACGCTATGACGACGGCCAGGCCCGTCCGTTGCGCGCCTCCCTGCTCGACTGGCTGGGCTGCACCGCCGACGACATCACTGACGAAATCGTCGCGATCAACGAGCGCCACGGATTCCCACTGGACGGCTACGTTGCGATGAAGGAGATGCGGTCTTGGCGTCCTGCAATCTTCCAGGCGGTGTCGGCCTTCCTTCACGACCCTGACCCCGACATTCGCCGTGCTGCTGTGATCGCCGGAGTACTGCTCCTTGACTCACCGGCGGCCGTCGACGAGCACGGAATGGTCCCCGCAGTGTCGGAGGTGCTGGAGACCAGCACTGACCAGTTCGCCCGCCGTGTCGCCAGGGACGTCCTTAACGCCCTTGTCGGCTGACCTCGTGTTCGTGACCAGCACGGCTACGCCGCCGCGGCGCTCGAACTTCCGACGGCAGGTTTGGCGTCCCGCGTTGGTCCGCGCCGGGCTGCTGGGCCACCTGGACGCGGCAGAGCCGTCCCGGTCCGCGGCCACCTGGCATGACGCTGACAACGTGCAGCATTCGGCGGTCTTCGGCTCCGAGCGGGAGGCCGTGAACCACCTCGTGCTGCACGCCGCCGGCGGACTCCGGTTCCACGACCTTCGACACTCGTACGCGACGTGGCTCGTGTCGGACGGCGTTCCGATCAACGTCGTTCAGCGGGTCATGGGTCACCAGAACGCATCCACAACCCTCAACCTTTACACGCACGCGCCCGACGATTATGAGCGCAAGGTGCGGGACCTATTCGGTGCCCCGGCTGACGAGATGCTGACTTTTGATCCTGCGAGGCCGGAAACGGAAACTGGCCACGCGCCAGAGGATGGCCGTGACCAGTGTGATTGAGGAGTGGAGCCTAGGAGAATCGAACTCCTAACCCCCGCCTTGCAAACTTGACGCACATAGTCTGCCTCTGTCGCCAAAGGCCGCTTGCCTGCGGCGTGCATCTGCCCGCTTAGGTACCTCGGCCACCATGTCGGAAGGCTTGGCTGTACGGATGGCTGTACGCGCAAGCTTCTTTAGCTCGCCACGGTTTCCTCGGCTTTCTGCAGTTGCGTGCGAGGTCAGGCGGTCGCTTCGGCGCCGACGTGGCCTGGCTCAGCTTCCGACCTTGCTGCACTGCTGTACGAGCCGTCGGGGTAGCAGTAGCGGGTGTCGCGGTGAGCGCCGCTTTCGACCACTGGCCACACGAATTCAGTTGGCGACCAGCCGTGGAATGCAGTCATTGTTGATCATCGTTGGTTGGTCGACGCTCGAGGGCGCGGTGCCAGCCCGAGGCGATCTTGGGACGGCCTGTCAGTCCGCCAACCCATGCGGTCCTGCCTCATTGACGCACTCCGCCAGGGCGGCCGTGGGCGCTGAGCTGTCGGCACGCGGGCAGAGCCGCTGAGGGGCCGTAGAGAGGTTGTCATCCCTAGGCCCAAGACTCTCCCTAATTCGCGGCGAACGGCAATTCGGCTTAATAGCCGGTTCGAGCCTTCGAGTATTCGGTGGAGTGTCATGGAACCGTCGATGGGATCCTGTCGTATTGCCTGCTGCCAGGCCTTCTGCTGTGGCGAGTGCTGTGAGCGATGAGATCGCCCCATTTGCCCCAGATCAGGAGGGCGGAATTGCGCCTGAGGGGTGGCAGGTTGTCTTTGCGAAGATTGTGTGTGTTGGCGGCAGCGGCGGTGTCGCTGTTTGCTGGCGTTTTTGTGGTGCCGGGGCAGGCGTTGGCCAAGCCTGAGGCGGGTGCCGGTGGGCCGGTGTGGGTGCAGGCTGGTGATGATCCCGGGACAGAAGCTTGCGACAACTTCTGCGACCCTCAGCCTATGGTGACCGTGAACGGGTCGGTGAAGGTCAAGACCGATGACGGGCTCGGTGCGCTGGGTCTGGGCAGACTTCGGTTCGAGGTATTTTACGACCAGTGGAGCGGTCCTACGGGGCTCCCCGCGACGGATGGTGTGGGTAACCCTGCGGTGGGTTCTGTGGCCGCAGATGGAACATTCGCAGCGAACTTCAGGTACCCATGGCCGATTTGGCCGAGCGGTGAGCCGGATTCTCTTGAGGGTTGCCAGCCGGACTATACATTCGGTGGCTCCCTCCCGGGCCATGAAGGAGACGGACATGTGTGTCTGCACAACTCTGTCTACATAGTGTTCAAGCTGCTCAGCGACGACGGGTCGGTGCGGGTGACCCAGCCGAACGGCCCGGACGCGTTCGTGAGGATGAACGTCGGTCAGCACTTCAGGTTTCCGAATGAGCTGAACCCGGTGACCGATTTGGCTGCTGCGCGGGCGTACCGGGCGGCGTTGGATGTGAAGGAGGTCATGCCCGGCGACGAGGGGCCGGTGACGCTGCGCATGAACGGTGCGAAGACCCATTTCGACTCGGTGACCGGATTGGTGCACCTGCACAACCAGCAGAACTCTGTGCTCTCGCCGATAACCGAGAGCGCCATCGCCCAGGCGTTCCTCAGCGACGCCTATCCTGACGGATCCTATCCCGGGCAGGGGTGCCCTCAAGGTGCCTGGCTCGGCTACCGACCTGGGTTCTCTGAAGTGCTGTCGGATGCGTGCGCGTTCGCGTACGGGACTGCGGCGTTCATCGGTATGCAGGCCGACCTGCGAAACCGGGGAACCGACCAGTCACCCACGTTCCGGCTGCCCGTAACCACGCCCTTCTCGGTCGAGACGTGCCTGTACCTTCCCCCGGATGACTTCCTCGGCTGCGCTGAGGGGCCGGGCGAACTGCTGCGTATCACCGCCGTGTTGTGGGACCTGGCCGACAACGCCAACGAAATCCCCGACGGGACGGGCGCCGGGCAGAGCTTCACCGACTTCACCGGCCACGGCTTCGCGGCGGTCACCGCCCACCTGTTGGCCGATGTGCCGGTCGACGTCGACGAACTGTGGGACGGGTGGAGGGCGAGCCACACGGCTCAGGAACGACTGATCTTCTTCATGAACACCCTCGAGTACACCGACCTGCAAGACGACAACCTGGCCACGAACGTCGCGGGGACCTGGATCGACACCGAGTGCGGCACCTGCCGCGACGGCGACTACAGGTTCACCGACCCGGCCGGCGGCTCAGCGGAGATCTCCTGGGACCTCGGCCGTCACCTGACCGAAGCAGGCGACCACGAGGTGTGGGTACGACTGCCAGCAGGCCAGGCGGGTGACGAGACCAACGCCCTCTACACCGTCGACATCGCCGGCGGCACACGCCAGGTCGGGTTCAACCAGGCCAGCACAACCGACGGTTGGGTCAGACTCCCAGCAACGTTCGACATCGACCCCGCCGGCGACAACATCCTCCGCCTACGCAACACCGACGGATCCACCACCACGCTCAAAGCCGACGCCATCATCCTCGCCCCCAACGAAGACCCGGCAGGGGTCGTGGGTCCGCCACGTGTCACCGTGTCGGGCAAGGTCATGGCCGACCGGCGTATGTCGCTGCCAGGTCAGGCGAGCCCGCAACGGCCGTTGCCCGGCGCGAAATGGGAGCTGTGGTACGAAGGCAAAGCGGGCAGCGACTCCGACGCCGTCCAATGGCGCCAGGTTAAAGCAGAAGGCAGCGATGCGCCGCTGACGGGGTACCTCGACGACCAGGGCCGGTTCGACATCGACTTCGTCTACCCGCAGCGTCACCAGCTGGCCAATGGCACTCAGTGGCATGGCTGCGAGGCCACCGACACCAGCTTTATGTCATCGCACGCCTGCGGCGACGACAAGCTCGTCCTCAAGGTGTTCCCCGTCAACGCCGACGTCTCGGCTGCGGTGCGCGAGCCAGGAAGCTTCGAGCCGGGCGATTATGAGCCGATGCTCACCATCAATCTGGGTCATTTCTTCCAACGCGAGGGCGGCCTGGACTACCAGGCGACTTCGATGGCAGCCCACGCCTACGCCGGAATCTACAACGTCAGGGATTTTGCCGGCGCCGAAATGCTCGGAGACGCCCACATCTACCTGCATAACAGGGCGGGCAGCACGTCATCGTATGACCCTCGCACTGGCACTATCCATCTGCTGACGGCACACAGCCCGTCTAGTGTGGTGGAACACGAAGTGGGACACCAACTACTGCACTCGATGTATGGCCTCACGTTTGTACTCTGGGTCAAGGAGAATTGCCAGCCTCACTACATAGACAGACCGAGTAGCCAGGATTGTGCCTGGTCGGAGGGCTTCGCGGACTGGATTGCGGTCGCGGCAGAAAACGAGCCGGGCAGCACCTCGTGGACAAATCTCACCTGGTCGGGTGGCGACTGCCCGTGCCTTACCGACATTGAGGCTCGCGCTACCGAGGGATGGCCGTACCTGCCCGGATCCGAGGTTGAAGGAAACATCGCCGCGGCCCTGTTCGACCTGATCGACAACAATCCGCCTAGCGGTGGAGAGCCGAACACTGGCGACCTGGAGGGGATGTACTCCTTCTTCGACACGAGCATGTACCCCGTCCAGCAACTGCTCCAGGTCATCGGGGACACCGAACCCAAAAACTTTACCGAATTCTGGCCCGCATGGGTCGATTTCAACGCAGGTGAGCAGCGGGATGCGGAAACATTCTGGCTTAACACACTGCACTACACCAAAATAGCCGACGCATTCCAGGCCAATGGCAAGGGAACCTGGAATACCCGCATCTGCGGGACCTCCCCGCGGTACTGCTACCTTGACGACGTCGCCATCTCCAAAGACTCCAACGCCAAGATGAGCTGGGACCTGCAACTGGACCCTGAAGTAAATCCGAGGTCTGGATTGTGGGACGTCTGGGTCTACATTCCAGAAGGTGACCTCCTCGACCCTCAAGCCCGTTACACGATCAAGACGAAGTCCGGGCCTAAGACCTATGCGATCAATCAGGAAGCTAACCGTGGACAGTGGGTCCTGATCAATCCCGCAAGCGGACTCGCCCTCGACACCCAAAAGGCCGTAACCGTTGAACTAAGCCGCAACAGAAACCCCGGATCAATCGGAACGTCGATCGTGGCAGACGCTGTCCTGATTGCACCTCGCCTGCCAGGGTGAACGACACATAACCCGACTGGCACCCCTCGGCCCCGCCACAGCCAGGATCAACAGCCTGGCCGTGGCGGGGCATATGTTCCTGATCAGCGACCATGGTGCAGGGTGCGTCGGGTACATGGATGGCGCCACGGCTGGGACAATCGGCCGCATGAGCAAGAACCCGATGATCAGTACGCACGACCTGGAGGAAAGACTCGGCGAGGTGACCTTGCTGGACCTGCGCTGGCAATCCGCCGACAGCGGACAGCGCCGGGATCTCTATGAGGCAGGACATCTGCCCGGTGCCGTGTTCGTTGGGTTCGATGCCGAGATCTGCGGGCGGCCGGGTGAATGTGGTCGCCACCCGCTGCCCGATGTCAACGTGTTGCAGGCGGCGCTGCGGCGCTCGGGGGTGCGGCAGGGCCGGACGGTCGTCGTCTACGACGGCGGCGACCTGTTGTCGGCGGCGCGGACGTGGTGGACGCTGCTGGGCAGGGCACCCCGACGTGCGTGTGCTTGAAGGCGGCTTCGCGAGGTGGTCAGGTCCGACGAGCACCGACGAGACCGTGCCAGAACCGGCTGATGTGATCGTCGCCCCTGGCCATATGCCATCCATCAAGGCCGACGAGGTACTCGACTTCGCACACGAGGGTGTCCTCCTCGACGTACAGGCCGCAGAGCGCCATGCCCGCGGCTCTTCACTTGTGATCGTCTTGCCCAGACAACAAGATGATCACCGAAAGTCGCGGGCACTTTCACCTCGTGAGTCCACTCTGGATAAGTGGTTGCGTCGGCCGACTCCCCGCCAACTTCCCTGAGCCGCACTACTGCTGAGGCGAGTCGGAGGGGTATCCCCAGCGCTGACCGGTCCCACGGTACTGGGATACGGAGATCAGTTCGACACCTGGATTCATCCCTGAGCGGTAAAGCAACCCGCCAAGATGATCTATCTCATGACCTACAAGGCGCGCGTCCCCACCGGAGAACTCAGTAATCAGCGTGTTCCCATCGACGTCCTGATGCTCAACCTCAATGACAGTGGGTCGTGGCACCATCCCGCGGACGTCGAAGAAGCTCAGGCACCCTTCGTACTGCTCGTCGACGGATGCCGACTCGGCGATGATCCGAGGGTTCAGCAGGGTGATGACGTGGTCCTCAGCGGTGCGAACAACCGCGGCAGCCCTGCCGATACCGATCTGCGGCGCGGCGACCCCCATGCCCTTGGCGAACGTGTGGACCTGGGCAACGCGCTCCATGCGGGCCACGAGTTCTGTCACGACACGGCGCGCGTCATTCGCCTCGGCAGGAAGCTCGAAACGCCTGGCTGTCTCGTACAGCAAGGGGTTGCCTTCCTGGACGATGCCGAGTGCCCACATCTGCTCGCTTGGCTTCAAGTTGTCCATCTCTGCCGCGCCTCCTGGCACGTTCGGGTTCTTGAACTTCCACTCAACACGGAACCTGCCGTGAATCGGTGGGTCGTCCGTCGCCCACCGGTAGGTGACGACATCATCCGCCACTTCACGGGCAAACGGTGTCCGGAACGGAGATGCCTCGGCCGTCATGGAAGTCTGCACGCCCCACACCACGGGCTGAAGCTCCGCCGGCAGGACGGCGGCGAGGCTCAGCCTGCGAGTCGGTAGCCGAATCGCGCGCTGCCACCACGGACCCCACTTCGACTCCTCCACCGTGTAGGTGTACTCGATCCAGGTCTTCTCGCCCTGGTAGAGCGGAAACCTGCCGTCCGAGTTCTCGAAGAGGAGCCACACCTCTTTGAACGCGTCGCGGTCGTGCATGACCCGCTGCGCCATCGGCTCATCACCGCAGAAGGCCGTGAGGTTGACCTCCTCCCACGTCAGCGGGTTCTGCCGGTAATGGCGGTTAGTACGGCAGTGCCGGTTCGTGCTCTGAGCTGCCCGGATGCGTGAGGGCGGCCACCGCCTGATCATCGAATGTTGTGGACAAGTCGATAAGCAA
>NZ_JBFAOU010000051.1:0-46451 GCF_040675365.1 Catellatospora sp. NPDC049609
GTTCGCTCCGCTGGCCCGCTCCGATCAGAGAGCTAAAGGCCAGTTGTATATGCGTGGGCTGCTGCTGGACGGGCGGCGTAAGTCGATGACGCGACGCCCACCCCGGCCGCGAAGCCCGCCGCGCCCACGCCCGCCACGATGTCCAAGCCCAAGGCGCCGCCGCCGAAGACCGAGCGCACCTACAAGGTGAAGGCCGGCGACACGCTGTGGGACATCGCGACCCACTACTACGGCGACGGGCGCCAGTACATGAAGATCGCGAAGGCGAACAACATCGCCGACCCCAACCTCATCAACGTCGGCGTCGTGCTGAAGATCCCCGACTGATCCACCGCTTCGTGATCGAGGCTCCGTCCATGCTGGTCGATCAGCGTGGACGGAGCCTCAGCATGGCACGGGTCAGCGGGCGAGCAGCTCCGCGGTCTGGGTGGCGATCTCCAGCTCCTCGTCGGTCGGTATCACGCACACCGCGACGGGGGCGCCCTCGGGCGAGATGACGCGCTCGCCCCGGTCGGGCGCGGCGTTGCGGGCCGGGTCCACGGTGATGCCGAGCGCGCCCAGACCGGACAGCGCCGCCTCGCGGACCGCCGCGGCGTTCTCGCCCACCCCGGCCGTGAAGGTGACCGCGTCCACCCGGCCGAGCAGGGCGTAGTACGCGCCGACGTACAGCTTGACGCGGTCGCAGTAGACGTCGAAGGCGAGCGCGGCGGCGTCGTCGCCGTCGGCCCGGCGGCGCAGCACCTCGCGCATGTCGCCGTCGCCGCACAGCCCGCGCAGGCCGCTGCGCTGGTTCAGCAGGTCGTCGATGGCGTCGAAGGACATCCCGGCCACCCGGTGCAGGTGGAACACGACCGCCGGGTCGATGTTGCCGCTGCGGCTGCCCATCACCAGGCCCTCCAGCGGCGTCATGCCCATGCTGGTGGCGACGCTGCGCCCGCCGCGCACCGCGCACGCGCTGGCCCCGTTGCCCAGGTGCAGCGTGATCACGTTCAGCTCGGCCGGGTCGCCGCCCAGCAGCTTGGCGGTGCGGTGCGAGACGTATGCGTGGGACGTGCCGTGGAAGCCGTAGCGGGCGATCCCGTTCTCCTGCGCCACCTCGATGTCGATGGCGTACATCGCCTGCGCGGGCGGGATGGTGCGGTGGAACGCGGTGTCGAACACCGCCGCCTGCGGCACCCCCGGCAGCATCTCCATGGCGATCCGGATGCCTTCGAGGTTGACCGGGTTGTGCAGCGGCGCCAGCGGGATGAGCCGGGTGACCGCGTCCAGCACCTCGTCGTCGACGAGCGTCGGCGTGGTGAAGCGCAGGCCGCCGTGCACCACCCGGTGCCCGACGCCGTCCAGGCCGGACACGTCGGCGGAGAACAGCACCTCGCGTACGGCCTGGGCCGGGTCGGTGACCCGGTCGACCAGCCCGCCGTCGACCGACGTGCCGTCCACGTACAGCGCCCACTTCACCGAGGCCGAGCCGACGTTGAGCACCAGGATCTTCACGAGAGCACCTGCGACTGGATGGCGGTGATGGCGACGGTCGAGATGATGTCGCGCACGGTCGCGCCGCGGGACAGGTCGTTGACCGGCTTGCGCAGGCCCTGCATCACCGGGCCGACGGCGACCGCGCCCGCCGAGCGCTGCACGGCCTTGTACGTGTTGTTGCCGGTGTTCAGGTCCGGGAAGATCAGCACCGTGGCCCGGCCGGCCACCTCGCTGCCGGGCAGCTTGGTCGCGGCCACGGTCGGGTCGACCGCCGCGTCGTACTGGATCGGCCCCTCGACCGGCAGGTCCGGCCGCCGCTCGCGGACCAGCTTCGTGGCCAGCGCGACCTTGTCCACCTCCGCGCCCTGCCCCGAGCCGCCGGTCGAGTAGGACAGCATCGCCACCCGCGGCTCCACCCCGAACCGCGCCGCCGTCTCCGCAGAGGACACCGCGATGTCGGCGAGCTGCTCCGGGGTCGGGTCGGGGTTGATCGCGCAGTCGCCGTAGACGAGCACGTGGTCGGCCAGGCACATGAAGAACACGCTGGAGGCCACGCCCACCCCGGGCTGGGTCTTGATGATCTCGAAGGCGGGCCGGATGGTGTCCGCGGTCGGGTGCACCGCGCCGGAGACCATCGCGTCGGCCCGGCCGGTGTGCACCATCATCGTGCCGAAGTAGTTCACGTTGGTCATCAGGTCGTACGCGATGTCGCGGGTCATGCCCTTGTGTGCGCGCATGCGGGCGTACTCGCCGGCGAACTCCGACCGCCAGCGCGAGTCGGCCGGGTTGACCAGCCGCGCGTCGCCCAGGTCGAGGCCCAGCTCGCGGGCCCGCTGCTCGATCTGGTCCACCGGGCCGAGCAGGGTCAGGTCGCACACGCCGCGGCGGCTGAGCGCCTCGGCGGCGCGCAGGATCCGCTCCTCGACGCCCTCGGGCAGCACCACGTGGCGGCGGTCGGCGCGGGCGCGCTCGATCAGCTCGTACTCGAACATCAGCGGGGTGACCCGGTCCGGCCGGCTCAGGTCCAGCCGCCCGGCCAGCTCGACCGAGTCCACGTGCGTCTCGAACAGGCCCAGCGCGGCGTCCACCTTGCGCTGGTTGTCGCCGCGCAGGCGGCCCTCCAGCCCGGTCAGCGCGGCCACCGTGTCGTAGCTGTCCGAGGGCACCGTGAAGATCGGCAGCTCCACCCGGAACCGGCTCACCAGCGCCACCACCCGCGGATCCGGCTCCACGCCCAGGGTCAGCAGCAGCCCCGACACGGCCGCCTGCCCGCCCAGGTGCGCCGCGAACGTGGCCACGATCAGGTCCGCCCGGTCGCCCGGCGTCACCACCAGGCAGTTGTCGCGCAGGTGCTCCAGGAAGGTGGGCACCGACGCCGCGCCGACCACGGCGCTGACCACGTCGCGGGCCATCGCGCCCGGCGTCGCTCCGTGCACCGGCGTCGCGTGCAGCGCGTGGGCCACCTCCGCGACCGTCGGGGCGGCGATCGCGGGCAGCTGGGGGATCGCGTACACCGGCACCGGCAGCGCCGGCAGGCGGGCGTCCGCGCCCGGCGCGACCCGGTTGGCGACCACGGCCAGCACCGGCAGCTCGTCGCAGGCGTAGTACGCCGCGCGCACCGCGTCGGCGATGTCCCCGGCGTCGCGGCGGTGCCCGTTGACCACCGGCAGCACCGAGGCGCCCAGCTCCCCGGCCAGGCGCAGGTTGAGCTGCAGCTCCTCGGGCAGCGCGGGCTCGTCGTGGCCCTCGCCGAGGGTGCGCCCGAAGTCGGTGCCCACGATGATCACGGCGTCGCAGCCGCGCTCCAGCGTGTGGTAGTGCTCCAGGATCTCGCCGACCAGGTCGTCGACCCGGTGCGCGCCCAGCAGCTCCGAGGCGTGCTGGTAGCTCGGCCCGGCCGCGCCGAGGGTGCCGTAGCGGCTGCCCAGCAGCGCCAGCACGGGATCGTCGTCGCCGTCGCGGGACAGCGGGCGGAACACGCCCAGCCTGCGTACCCGACGGCTGAGCAGTTCCGCGAGGCCCAGCGCCACCGCGGACTTGCCGCCGCCCGCCTCGACGCCGGTCACATATACGCCACGAGCCACAGTCATACCGTACGGCGTGGCCGTGGCCCGACGCGCCGGTACCCGGCCTAGTCGTCGTCCTCGTCGAGGCGGGCGAGCCAGGTCGCGAAACGCTCGACGGGGGTCTCGAACTCGGGGTTCAGGTCGATGAAGTCGCGCAGCCGCTCGGCCAGCCACTCCAGGGTGACCTCCTCGTCACCCCGGCGCTCGACCAGCTCCTCGATCCCACGATCGGTGAAGTACATGGCTACCTCCCAGAGACGGACCGCCGTCCCCGTCCCCGCGCGGCGGGTGCGGGGACGGCGGTCGTCGCAGTGTTCAGGAGCGGGGGAGCGCCGCCTCCAGCAGCGCCGCCTGCTCGACGTCGTGCAGCTTGGTGGAGCCCACGGCCGGGGCCGCGGCCGACGGGCGGGAGATGCGGCGCATCCGCACGCCGTCCAGGTGCTCCAGCAGGTTCAGCGCGACGAACGACCAGGCGCCCTGGTTGGCCGGCTCCTCCTGCACCCAGCAGAAGTCCTCCGCCGCGGTGTACTTGGCCAGCTCCGCCTTGAGCTCCTCCACCGGCAGCGGGTAGAGCTGCTCCAGCCGGATGATCGCGGTGTCGTCGACGCCGCGCTCCTGGCGCGCCTGGACCAGGTCGTAGTAGACCTTGCCCGAGCACAGCAGCACGCGCTTGACCTTCGCCGCGTCGAGCTGCGCGGTCTCGCCGATGACCGGCTGGAACGTGCCGTTGGTGAAGTCGGCCACCGACGACACCGCGAGGCGGTGGCGCAGCAGCGACTTGGGCGTGAACACCACCAGCGGCTTGCGCTTGCCCGACAGCGCCTGGCGGCGCAGCAGGTGGAAGTGGCTGGCCGGGGTGGACGGGATGGCGACCCGCATGTTGTCCTCGGCGGCCAGCTGCAGCCAGCGCTCCGGGCGGCCCGAGGTGTGGTCGGGGCCCTGGCCCTCGTGGCCGTGCGGCAGCAGCATGACCAGGCTGGACTGCTGGCCCCACTTGACCTCGCCCGAGCTGATGAACTCGTCGATCACCGACTGGGCGCCGTTGACGAAGTCGCCGAACTGCGCCTCCCACAGCACCAGCGCGCTGGGGTCCTCGACCGAGTAGCCGTACTCGAAGCCGAGCGCGGCGTACTCGCTCAGCAGCGAGTCCTGCACGTGGAAGCGGGCGTCGTCGGTGGCCACCGCGGTGACCGGCAGGAAGTCGCCGCCGGTCTGCGCGTCCACGATCGCCGCGTGCCGCTGCACGAACGTGCCCCGGCGCGAGTCCTGGCCGGACAGGCGCACGGTCACGCCCTGGGCCAGCAGCGAGCCGAAGGCGAGGATCTCGCCGAAGCCCCAGTCGATGTCGCCCTCGACCGCCATCTTCGCCCGCTTCTCCAGCAGCTGCTGGATGCGCTTGTGCGGGGTGAAGCCCTCGGGCAGCGCGGTGTGCGCCTCACCGATGCGGCGGACCAGGTCGGCCGGGATCGCGGTGGCGACGGCCGGCTCCGGGAGGACCTCGCGGGCCCGGGTGAGCCGGCTGGACACCCCGGCGACCGCGTCGCGGGTGGCCTTGAACACCGTCTCCAGCTGCGTCTGGTAGTCGCGCAGCGCCTCCTCGGCCTGCTCGACCGTGATGTCGCCGCGGCCGATCAGCTCCTCGGTGTACAGCTTGCGGACCGAGCGCTTCGCGTCGATGATCTGGTACATCAGCGGGTTGGTCATCGACGGGTCGTCGCCCTCGTTGTGGCCGCGGCGGCGGTAGCAGACGAGGTCGATCATGACGTCCTTGTTGAACGCCTGCCGGTACTCGAAGGCCAGCCGCGCCACGCGGACCACCGACTCGGGGTCGTCGCCGTTGACGTGGAAGATCGGCGCCTGGATCATGCGCGCGACGTCGGTGCTGTACAGCGACGAGCGGCTGTACTCCGGGGCGGTGGTGAAGCCGACCTGGTTGTTGACGACCACGTGCACGGTGCCGCCGGTGCGGTAGCCGCGCAGCTGCGACAGGTTCAGCGTCTCGGCGACCACGCCCTGCCCGGCGAACGCGGCGTCGCCGTGCACCAGCAGCGGCAGCACGGTGTAGCCGTGCAGGCCGAGGTCGAGCCGGTCCTGCTTGGCCCGGACGATGCCCTCCAGCACCGGGTCCACGGCCTCCAGGTGCGACGGGTTCGCCGCCAGCGACACCGTCGTGGAGAACTGCCCGTCCGGCGAGGTGAACTTGCCGGTCATGCCCAGGTGGTACTTGACGTCGCCGGAGCCCTGCGCGGTCTTCGGGTCCAGGTGCCCCTCGAACTCGCCGAAGATCTTCTCGTACGGCTTGCCGACGATGTTCGCCAGCACGTTGAGCCGGCCGCGGTGCGCCATGCCGATGACGACCTCGTCCAGCCCGCCCTCGGCGGAGGCCTGCAGCACCTCGTCGAGCAGCGGGATCAGCGACTCGCCGCCCTCCAGCGAGAACCGCTTCTGGCCGACGTACTTCGTCTGCAGGAAGGTCTCGAACGCCTCGGCGGCGTTGAGCCGGCCGAGCACGTGCTGCTGCTCGGCGGGGCTGGGCTTCTCGTACTTGCGCTCGACCCGCTGCTGGATCCAGCGGCGCTCCTCCGGGTCGGTGATGTGCATGTACTCCACGCCGACGCGGCGGCAGTACGAGTCGCGCAGCACGCCGAGGATGTCGCGCAGCTTCATCACGTCCTTGCCCGCGAAGCCGCCGACCGGGAAGGTCCGGTCGAGGTCCCACAGGGTCAGGTCGTGCTGGCGCACGTCCAGGTCCGGGTGCTTGCGGATCATGAACTCCAGCGGGTCGGTGTCGGCCATCAGGTGGCCCCGGACCCGGTAGGAGTGGATCAGCTCGATGACCCGCGCGGCCTTGTCGATCTGGCCCTCGGAGGTGTGCGCGATGTCGCGCACCCAGCGGACCGGCTCGTACGGGATGCGCAGCGCGGTGAAGATCTCGTCGTAGAAGCCGTGCTCGCCGAGCAGCAGCTCGTGCATCACCTTGAGGAACTCGCCGGACTGCGCGCCCTGGATGACCCGGTGGTCGTAGGTGCTGGTCAGCGAGATGACCTTGCTGACCGCCATCTCGGACAGCTGCGTCTCGCTCATGCCGGAGAACGGCGCCGGGTACTCCATCGCGCCGACGCCGATGATGGCGCTCTGGCCCTGCATCAGGCGCGGGATCGAGTGCACGGTGCCGATGCCGCCGGGGTTGGTCAGCGAGATCGTGGTGCCGCTGTAGTCGTCCATGGTCAGCTCGTTCTTGCGAGCCCGGCGCACCACGTCCTCGTACGCCTGCCAGAACTGGCGGAAGTCCATCTGCTCGGTGTTCTTGATGGACGGCACGACCAGCGTGCGGGAGCCGTCCGGCTTGGCGAGGTCGATCGCGATGCCGAGGTTCACGTGCTCCGGCACGAGCATCGCGGGCTTGCCGTTGACCTGGCCGAAGTGGTTGTTCATCTCGGGGTGCATGGCGATCGCGCGCACCAGCGCGTACCCGATCAGGTGGGTGAAGCTCACCTTGCCGCCGCGGCCGCGGGTCAGGTGGTTGTTGATCACGATGCGGTTGTCCGACAGCAGCTTCGCCGGGACGGCGCGCACGCTGGTCGCGGTCGGCACCTCCAGCGAGGCGTCCATGTTCTCGACGATCTTCGCGGCGATGCCGCGCAGCGGCACGGCCGTGGTGCCGGCCGTGGTGCCGGTGGCGGCGGGCTTCTCCGCGGGCTTGGCCTGCGCGGGAGCCGGCTTCGCGGCGGCCGGAGCGGCCGGCGTCGCGGCCGCGGGCGCGGGCGCGGGCTGGGCGGCGGGCGCGGCGGCCGGGGCGGCGGCGGGCTGCGCGGGGGCGGCGGCCTTGGCCGGGGCCGCGGGCTTCGCGGCGGGCGCGGCGTCGGCCGGCTTGTAATCGGCGAAGAAGTCGTGCCACGCCGGGTCGACGCTGGTCGGGTCGGCGAGGTACCGCTGGTACATCTCCTCCACGATCCACTCGTTGGGACCGAAGCTCGCCAGTGGGTTGTCCTGAACTGAGCGGCCGGTCGGGCCGGTGCCCGAGGTGTGCTGGGTCGACACGGGTGTTTTCGCCTCTTCCGCACGTGTTTAACGAGAACTCAGAAAACCGGGTCCCAGGCTACGCGGTGCGTTGTGGGGCGGCACTCGCGGCACGGCTCCGTGTCGCATGACACACGCCGTCCGCTGCGCGACAGTACGCCCAGCGCGAAACAGCAGCTCGGGTGTGCCGTGAGACACACGTCTCAGGCGGACACCGCGATCCAGGTCGCCTCGGCCCGCGCCAGCAGCGTGCCGTCCGGGGCGTACAGGCTGGACCGGACCAGCGCCTTGCGCCCGTCGCGGCCCACCGGCTGCCCGACCACCACGCACTCGTCGTCCGGCTCCGGCAGCGCGCCGACCGCGACCGCGTACCGCCCGAGCACGAACGCCTGGTCCCGGTCGATCACCGCCCAGCCGCCGGGGCAGTCCAGCGCCGCCCACACCACCTCCGGCGAGACCTGCGGCGGCACCGTGAAGACGGCGGCGGTGCGCCCGTCCGGCAGCCGGCCCGGGAAGATCCGCAACCCGTCCGGGTGCTGCGGCCCGCACACGAAGCAGGTGGGGAACGGGTGGTCGGCGTGCCCGGCATACCGCCCGGTGGCGGCCAGCGCCTCGGTGCGGCTCACCGGCGGCACCGCCGGGATGTCGTCGGTACGCCGCAGCGCACCCGCCACCAGCCCGCCGTCCGGATCCTGCACGGCCCAGCCCGCGTCCGCCGGCGTCACGGTCAGCGGCGTCTCCAGCGGCGGCGGCTTGCGCAGCGTCACCTCGACCACGCCCTCACCGGCGCCGATCACGCCCGCGACCAGGCCACTCGTCCAGCCGCCGTTGCCGGAGCCGGGCGGGCCGTTGTGGCGGGCGTCGATCACCAGGGAGGTCATGCCGTCAAGCCTCTCACTCTTCACGTCCCGGCCACCCAGCACCGGCCCAGGTGTCAAGCAGGGCTTCTACACAGGGCACATGACGACGATGTTGTTGACCGCCGCCCCCACCGGCTACTCCGCGCTGATCGCCGGCGACGCGGCCACGGTCGAGGCGGCGCAGCGGCTGCGCTACCGCGTGTTCGCCGAGGAGATGGGCGCCCGCCTCACCGGCGAAGCCGGCCTGGACGTCGACGAGTTCGACGCGTACTGCGACCACCTGGTGGTGCGGGAGGACCGCACCGGCGAGGTGGTCGGGACGTACCGCCTGCTGCCCCCGCAGCGGGCCATCTGGCTCGGCCGCCGCTACGGCGACGGCGAGTTCGACCTGACCGCGCTCACGGTGCTGCGCGACCAGCTGGTCGAGGCCGGGCGCAGCTGCGTGCACCCCGACCACCGGACCGGCGCCGTGATCAACCTGATGTGGGCCGGCATCGCCAAGTACCTGGAGCGGATGGGGCACCGCTGGCTGTCCGGCTGCGCCTCGGTGCCGCTGGCCGACGGCGGCACGCAGGCCTCGCAGGTGTGGGACCTGGTGTCCCGCAAGCATCTGTCCCCGCCGCAGCTGCGGGTGCGCCCGCGCCTGCCGTGGGAGCCGCAGGAGGTCGCCCGGCCCGCGACGATCGCGGCCGCCCCGCCGCTGCTGCGCGGCTACCTGCGGCTGGGCGCGTGGGTCGCCGGGTCCCCGGCCTTCGACCCGACCTTCGGGGTGGCCGACTTCTACGTCCTGCTCGGCGTCGACCGGATCGACCCGCGCTACCTCAAGCACTTCTCGGCCTAGCCGGATGCCCAGCCCGGCGTCGCTGGGCATGATCGTTGTTTCGGGTCAGAAAGTGGAGTCTGACTGCACTTTTCGACCGGAGACCGCGATCTTCACCGCGCCACCCGCACGATTTCTGTCCGGCACAGCCCACCGGCGACGAAGGGTGCCCGATGACGACGATTCCCCTGGCGGCGGCCGCCGCCCCGATGGCCGCGCCGTCCACGCCGACCGCCGCCGCCCCGAACACACTGATGGCCGCGCCGACCGCCGCCGCCCCGGCCACACCGATGGCCGCGCCGCCCACGCGGACCGCCGCCCGGACCACGCCGATGGCCATGCCGTCCGCGCGGACCGCCACCGCCCCGGCCGCCGGTGCGGGCGCCCCCGCGCGGACGCGGATGCGAGCGGATCAGCTGTGGCGGCCCGTCGCGGACTGTGGGCGGCAGTGCGGCTGCGATGGCGGGCCGCAGGTGGGCCGCGCCCGGCGCGTGCTGCGGGGGGTTGCCGGTGCGGTGGTGCTGCTGGCCGGCACGGTGGTGCCGTGGCGGGCCGACCTGCTGGCGCGGGCGCTGCTGCGGGCGCTGGGCATCCGGCTGCGGGTGTCCGGGGCGGGCATCGCGTCCGGCGCGCTGCTGGTCGGCAACCACGTCTCCTGGCTGGACATCGTGGTGATGGTGGCGCTGAGCGGGCCGCGCGGGCGGCTGCGTCTGGTGGCCAAGACCGAGGTGGCCGCGTGGCCGGTGATCGGCCGGATCGCCCGCCGCCAACGGACGATCTTCGTGGACCGGTCCCGCCCGCGCGCGCTGCCCGGCACCGTGGCCGAGGTCGCGGCGGCGTTGCGGGAGGGGTACGCGGTGCAGGTGTTCCCCGAAGGGACCACCACCTGCGGGCCGCACCCGGCACCGTGGCGGGCCGCGTTCCTTCAGGCGGCCCTCGACGCCGGTGCGCCGGTGCAGGCGATCACGCTGCGGTACGCGCACCCGGCTGCCGGCTTCGTCGGCGACGACACCCTGACGGCGTCCCTGCGCCGCGTGATCGCCGCGCGAGGGCTGTCGGTCGCCGTCCTGCTCAGTGCCCCCCGCCCGGCCGACGCGCCCCGCCGCGAACTGGCCGCCCGGCTGTCCCACACCGACCCCGCGACACCGTCCTGACGCCCACCGCCGGAGTTCGGGACGCCTCGCGTCCGTACCGTGGGAAGATCGCTGTTACTGGTCAGAAGGTGGAGTGCCAGTACAGGTTTTGACCGCAAACGGCGATCTCCGCCCTCGCGGAAGGACCACGAGGCGTAGCGGGTGACCGTATTCAGCGGATTCGCCGGGTTCTGTCGTGCGATTCACAGGAAGCGTTCAGGCTATCCACAGCGGTCGGGGAAGAACCCGGCGCAGGATGGAGAACATGCCTGAGGCGAATCTGCTCGTCGTGGAGGATGACCCCAACATCCTCGAGCTGCTGTCGGCCAGCCTGCGCTTCGCGGGGTTCGAGGTCAAGGCGGTCGGTGACGGCGCCACCGCACTCGACGCCGCCGCGAAGGTGCGGCCGGACCTGGTCGTGCTCGACGTGATGCTGCCCGACCTCGACGGCTTCGAGGTGATCAAGCAGCTGCGCCAGGACCGCGGCCGGGTGCCCGTGGTGTTCCTGACCGCGCGCGACGCCACCGACGACAAGATCCGCGGGCTCACCCTGGGCGGCGACGACTACGTCACCAAGCCGTTCAGCCTGGAGGAGCTGACCGCGCGCATCCGGGCCGTGCTGCGGCGCACCAACGGCGACTCCGGCTCGCCCCGGCTCACCTTCGCCGACCTGGAGCTGGACGAGGAGACGCACGAGGTGCGCCGGGCGGGCAACCTGGTGCAGCTGTCGCCGACGGAGTTCAAGCTGCTGCGCTACCTGATGCTCAACCCCAACCGGGTGCTGTCCAAGGCGCAGATCCTCGACCACGTGTGGAACTACGACTTCCGCGGTGACGACAACATCGTCGAGTCGTACATCTCCTACCTGCGGCGCAAGGTGGACAACGTCTCGCCCCGGCTCATCCAGACCCTGCGCGGCGTGGGGTACGTGCTGCGCAAGCCGGCGTCGTGAAGCTGCCGAAGCCCACCCGGGAGCAGCCGCTGCGCATCAAGCTGGTGGCGTACACCATGGGGCTGCTGGTGCTCGCGATCGTGCTGATCGGCGTGGCCAGCCACATGGCGATGCGCCGCTACCTGTCCGAGAAGCTCGACAACGACCTCGCCGAGGCGACCAGCGTGCTGCAGAAGGAGACGCAGCGGGCGGCCACCCGGCCCGGCAACTCCCAGCTGTTCCTGCCCAGCGACTTCGTGGTCCTCCGCGAGTTGCCGCCGCACCAGGTCGTCGACGACCCGTGGGAGTGGAACCGCCCGTACACGGTGACGGACCGGGACCTGCCGCAGGTGGCCGCCCCCGGTGACCTGCGCGGCAGGGTCGGTGAATACTTCACGGTCAAGGCTCAGGACGGCGCGCCGAACTGGCGCATGTTCGTCGGCGAAGCCAGGGTCGGCGGCGCCAGCCAGGTCATCGTGGTCGCCGAGCGCACCAGCACCATCGACGCGGCCCTGCACCGGCTGCTCTGGATCAACATCTACGGCGGCGCGGCGGTGCTCATCCTCGCCGCGATGCTCGGCACCGAGCTGGTCCGCCGCAGCCTGCGCCCGCTGGCCGCGATCGAGAAGACGGCGGTGGCGATCGCGGGCGGGGACCTGACCCAGCGCGTGCCCGACCCCGAGGAGGGGCACAACCCGCCGCGGACCGAGGTCGGCTCGCTGGCCAGGGCGTTCAACTCGATGCTGGCGCAGATCGAGAGCGCGTTCACCGCACGGGCGGCCTCCGAGACGTCGGCGCGGGCGGCGGAGTCCGCGGCGCGCGACGCGGCCGAGGCGGCGCGGGTGTCCGAGGGCCGGGCGCGGCGCTCGGAGGAGAAGATGCGCCGGTTCGTCGCCGACGCCTCGCACGAGCTGCGTACACCGCTGACCACCATTCGCGGCTTCGCCGAGCTCTACCGGCAGGGCGCCGCCCGCGCTCCCGAGGAGACCGCGTCGCTGGTGAAGCGGATCGAGGACGAGTCCCGCCGGATGGGCCTCCTGGTGGAGGACCTGCTGCTGCTGGCCCGGATGGACCGGGAGCGCCCGCTGCGCCCGGCCCCGGTGGAGCTGCGCGTGCTGGCGGTCGAGGCCGTGCAGGGCGCGCGGGCGGTCGACCCGGAGCGCCCGATCTCCCTGACCGTCGCGCCGGACGCCGGGCACCTGGTGGTCGCCGGCGACGACGCCCGGCTGCGGCAGGTCATCGGCAACCTCATGAGCAACGCCATGGCGCACACGCCACCCGGCACGCCGGTGGAGTTGCGGCTGCGCCGCGAGGCGGAGCAGGCTGTGGTGGAGGTGGCCGACGAGGGCCCCGGCCTGGACGCCGCCCAGCAGGAGCGGGTGTTCGAACGGTTCTACCGGGCCGACCCGGCGCGCACCCGGCGCGCCGACGGGCAGGTCAGCACCGGGCTCGGCCTGGCCATCGTGGCGGCGCTGGTGGACGCGCACCACGGCTCGATCGAGGTGGACAGCGAGCCCGGCAAGGGCGCCGTGTTCCGCGTCCGGCTGCCGCTCGCCGATATCGTCGACGAAGCAGACGACCCGTCAGATGTGGGTATGCCACGGCAGGTGGACGCATGATCCACGCTCGTGACTCGTAGCCGGGTCCGACCTCACAGCCAAGTTCCAGAGCCAACCCAGAACAGACGCAGCGTCGCACGGAAGACTGAGGACATGAGCGAGTTCGACAAGCCCCAGACCGCAGCGCAGCCGGCCGGCGAGACCGGACCGGGCGCCGTACCCCCGCGGCCGGAGGCGACGGCCGAGACCGCACCGGCCGCTCCTGCTCACGCGGCACCGGAGCCGAACCTGCCGGTCGAGCCCGACGCCACCGCGGCCACCTGGCCGCAGTCGCAGGTCCCGGCGGAGCCGGCCACGCAGCAGCTGCCGCAGACCCCGGCCGAGCCGGCCACCCAGCAGCTGCCGCAGACCCCGGCCGGACCGGCCAACCCGCCGCAGACCGGCGGCTACCCGGCCGCGGCCTACCCGCAGTCCGCTCCGCCGGCGGGCTACCAGCCCACGCACGGCCAGCCGGCGGGCGCCTACCCGACCAGCGGCTCGGGCTACCCGGCGAGCGCCCAGCCCGCATCGGGCTACCCCGGCAGCGGTCAGCCGGTCTCGGGCTACCCGACCAGCAGCCAGCCCGCGTCGGGCTACCCGGGCAGCGGGTACCCGACCGGCGGCTACCCGGCCGCGACCGGCTACCCCACGAGCGGGTACCCGACCACCGGCCAGCCCGCGTACGGCCAGCCCGCCTGGACGCCGCCGGGCACGCCCCGCAAGAGCGTCGGCGGCACCATCGCCAAGGTGGTGCTGGGCACGACCGCCGCGGTGCTGCTGGCCCTGGGCTCCGGCGTGGCAGGCGCGGTGATCGCGACCCGGTACGCCGAGGACGGCAAGATCACCGTCTCCTCCGGCAGCACGGCGGCCGCGCCCGTGGTGGACCGCTCGTCGCTGTCCGGCGTCGCGCAGGCGATCCAGCCCAGCGTGGTCAACATCTCCACCGGCTCCGGCGAGGGCTCGGGCATCGTGCTCACCGAGAACGGCTACATCGTCACCAACAACCACGTGGTGGCGAACGCCGGCAAGGACGTCACAGTCACCCTGTCCACCGGCAAGAAGGTCCCGGCCACCGTGGTGGGCACCGACCCGCGTACCGACCTGGCCGTGGTCAAGGCCGACACCACCGGGCTCAAGCTCGCCGCGTTCGGTGACAGCGACAAGGTCGCCGTGGGCGACACCGTGCTGGCCGTCGGCAGCCCGCTGGGCCTGCGCGGCTCGGTGACCGCGGGCATCATCAGCGCCCGCGACCGCACCATCTCCGTGGGCGAGGGCCGCTCCACCTCGCTGTCCGGCCTGCTGCAGACCGACGCCCCGATCAACCCGGGCAACTCCGGCGGTGCGCTGGTCAACACCAAGGGCGAGGTGATCGGCATCAACACCGCGATCGCCACCAACGGCAGCAGCGAGGGCAACATCGGCGTCGGCTTCGCCATCCCGAGCAACAAGGCCAAGGGCATCGCCGAGCAGATCATGAACGGCAAGCCGGTGAGCCACCCGTACCTGGGTGTCTCGGTCACCGCGGCGGACGCGGGCGGCGCCTCGATCAGCGCGGTCACCGAGGGCAGCCCGGCCAACAAGGCGGGCCTGCAGAAGGGCGACATCATCAACAAGTTCAACGGCAAGATCATCAATGACTCGGATGACCTGGTGTCTGCCGTCCAATCGGGCACCGTCGGCCAGCAGGTGACCGTCGAGTTCACCCGAAACGGCGAGGCTCAGACGGCAACTGTGACGCTCGGCGAAGCGTCCTAATAGCAGCGCACAGGATCTGTGCCTCCTCCCCACCCGGCGGCGGGTGGCGGTGACCATCGGGGTTGGTCACCGCCACCCGCCGCCACCTTTCCGGCCCGGTCCGCGTCCTGACGCAGGCCGGGCCGGAAACGTGGACAGCCCCGCCGCGCCTTCCGACCTGCCCATGCCCGCCGCGGTGGCGGTCCTTGACAGGGTCGACCGGGTGCCGCTATCGGCGGCGTCGAGCCGGTCGAGGAAGCCGCGCTGGGCGCACCGAAGTCGCCGATGCCCGGCTGCGCCCTTGGCCGCCCCGAAGTCACTGATGTCTGGCCCGCCCGGCCGCGCCGGAGTCGCAGATGTCTTGCCCGCCAGCGCCCTTGGTCGCGCCGGAGCCGCTGATGCATGATCATCCGACTTGCCAGGCAACTGGGCGAAAGAACGGCCAAGATACGCACAGGTGCCAGGCAAGTCGACCCGCCTCGCCCCGCCTGGGCCTGACCCACGGAGTCACCCACCGACCAGCGGCCCACCCGCCGAAGCGCGGGACCGCGCCGTGACCAGGCCACCCGCCGGGACCTGGCCGCCACGTCCCGGCTGGTGGGACTGGGCCGTGGAGATCGCTGCGGACCCCGCCGCACGCCTTCAGGACTTGACCCGGTCCCGGCGGGCCGCCGTCGGCGCGGCCCACGACCAGGCCTGCGCCCACGGCAGCACCGCGGGCAGCCGCTCGGCGGGCGCGCCCGCCGCCGGAGTGCCGGCGGACGGCGCCGTGGCCGGGCCGGACAGCGCCCCGGCCGGGGCGGACGGGGCCGTGGTCTGCCCGTACTGCCGGCGCGGCACCGGGGCTGTCTGGACGGCCGCGCAGTTGGCCCACATGTTCGCGGTCAGGGTCGTGGTCTGGCCGGCGGTGACGCCGACCGCCTTGATGCCGGGGCGCTTGCCGGTGCCGTACCAGCAGTCGCGCTCGCCCACCCACATCTTGACGTAGACGTCCTGGGTGGCCAGCGTCTTGACGGTGAACGCGCCGGGCGCGTCCTCCGGCAGGTGCGGGGCGTTGATGTTGTACCACCAGCTCGCGTGGTCGCCGGTGCGGGCGTTGTGGATCCACGCGACGCCGCTGCGCTGGGCGCCCTGCGGCACGGTGACCGACGCCTCGAGGACGCCGCCCGGCACCAGCTGCATGTTCAGCGAGCCGCTGCCGCCGGCCGGGACCTGCACCAGCGTCGCGGCGAAGCGGTCGTTCGCCCCGCCCGACCACTGCCACGCGTAGCCGGTCGTCGTCGACGTGTAGGTGGAGATGAACTCCAGCGGCCACCGGTACGGCCCGAGGTCGCTGACCGTGTACCGGCCGTCGGCCTTGGAGCAGTGCGCGCTGGTGCCGATCGGCACGCCGCCCGGGTTGAACGCGAACGGGTAGACGCAGACGCCGGGCACGGCCGCGCCGGTCGCCTTGTCGGTGACCAGGCCGGTGATCGAACCCGGCGGGTCGACCTTGATGTCGGGCAGGGTGAGCGTGGTGCGCGCGCGGTAGTTGAACCAGACCGCCTCGCGCTGGTCGCCGGTGCCGCCGTCGGCGGTGACCCACTGGGCGCCGTACAGCGTCGTCGGGGGCACCCAGGGGCTGCGGACCTGCCAGGCGAACAGCTGGAAGATGCCGTTGCCCTCGAACGGGCCGATGGCGAGCCGTCCGTCGTCGTCGCTGCACCCGTCGGAGTACCGGCGGCCGGTGAGACCGCCGCTGCCCGGGTGGTACATCTCGGCGCAGATGCCGCTGACCGGCGCGCCGGTGGCCTTGTCGACGACCCGGGTGACCACCGCCGCACCGGGGCGCAGGGTGCGCTCCAGGCGGGTCACCTCGCCGCGCGCGACGGTGACGTCCTCCGGCTCGGCGGGCGTGAAGTACGACGCGCCCGCGTGGTACTCGAGCTGCCAGGTGCCCGGCGGGACGTCCGCCAGCGTCACCACGCCGTCGGTCCCGCAGGCGTCGTTCTGGTTGGTGGGCGCGCCCGACAGGTACAGGCACGGGCGGGGCACCAGCGCCCCGGTGTCGGCGTCGCGGATGGTCAGCTCGATCGAGCCCCGCGGCAGCCACTGGTCGTCGGCGACGACGGTGCCCCCGTCGGTGACGGTGAAGACGCCCGCCGTCTCGGCCGACTCCTGCTGCGGCACCCACTGCGTGCCGTGCGTGTTGTCGTCGAGCATGACCCGGTAGTCGCCCGGCGGCACGTTGGCGATCTCGTAGCGGCCGTCGCCGAGGTCCCAGGTGTAGGCGAACGCGCTCCAGGAACCGTCCACCGCCTCCACGTCGACCCGGGTCTCGGCGGGGGTGCCGTCGGTCTCGGTGATACGCCCCTTGATCGTGCCGGCGCCGACGCCGAGCGCGACGTCGATGGTCTGCAGCCAGTCGGAGGGCACCCAGATCGCGGTCGCGTTCAGCGGGTTGGGCGCCCGGTAGAGCCACTCGCTGCGGTGGCCGGGCGCGTCGACGCGGATCTTGTACTCCTGCGCCGCCACCCCCGTGATCAGGTAGCGGCCGTCCGCGCCGGTGCAGAACTGGCCCAGCGAGGTGTCCGGGGTGCCCGGATCGGTGATGGTGAGGCAGGCGCCCGCCAGGGGCGTGCCGGTGGCCTTGTCGGTGACCACGCCGGTCAGACCGACCGGATCGTCGGCGTGCGCGGGCGCGGCGAGCAACGGCACCAAGATCAGCGCCGCCATCGTCGCCCCCGCGACCTTCATCGAGATGTTCAGAGCAGATCTCACGGCCGGAGGGTAGCGGGCGTCCGCACGCGCCGCTGACCCGTTTTCCGTGACCTGGAACGCACCTGCCGGTCAGCGCGGGGGCTGCACCACGGGCGCGGTCAGCGCGGCCGGGTCGGGCCGGTGCACGCCGCCGAAGCCCGACTTCTCCGCCGCGATCTTCTCCTGCAGGCGCAGGATGCCGTGCAGCAGTGCCTCCGGCCGGGGCGGGCAGCCGGGCACGTACACGTCCACCGGGATGATCTGGTCGACGCCCTTGGTCACCGAGTACGAGTCCCAGTACGGCCCGCCGCAGTTGCTGCACGCGCCGAACGAGATGACGTACTTCGGCTCGGGCATCTGGTCGTAGAGCCGCTTGACCGCCGGGGCCATCTTGTCGGTGACCGTGCCCGACACCACCATCAGGTCGGCCTGGCGCGGGCCGTGCGCGAACGGGATCACGCCCAGCCGCATGAAGTCGTGCCGGCCCATGCTGCTGGCGATGAACTCGATGGCGCAGCAGGCCAGGCCGAAGTTGAACACCCACAGCGAGTAGCGCCGACCCCAGTTCAGCACGAACTTGATCGGGTCCGGAAGCGCCGACGGCAGGGCCATGTCGGCCAGCCTAGTCCGCCGAGGCCGGTGGGACGTAGCCCATCCAGGCCTCGACCTCCTCCTGGGTCAGGATCCGGTCCACCCGCACCTGCGCGGTGATCGGGAAGCGCCGGCCCGGCCGCCAGTGCCGGCTGTAGCGGGCCTCGTCCAGCACCAGCACGCGCGAGCCGCTCACCACCGCGATGTCGGCCGGTCCCGCCTCGTTGCGCATGGTCGCGCCGGTCGCGTCGGTCAGGTGGAAGCTGTCGTCCACATGCTCCAGCTCGGTGCCGTCCGGCCCGTGCCGGAACGCGGCCACCCAGCGCTGGTCCGGCCGGTCGCCGGGCACCAGGCCCGCGCCGACCAGCACGTCGGCCAGCAGCGTCTGGAGCTGGAAGTTGTCGGCGACCCCGCTCACCCAGACCATCGCCCCGCGCCGGGTCGGCCGGTGCAGCACCAGCAGGTGCTCGTCGACGATGCGCAGCACCAGGATCAGCCGCAGGAAGGCCGGCGCCGCCGAGTGCAGCGGATCGACCTGGGCCGTCCACGCCGACCGGTCGCCGAGCTGGGCCCGGGCCTCGGCGTGGTGCAGGCAGGCCACCGCCGACAGCGCCCAGTGCGGCGCGTCGCGCCAGGCGGCCAGCAGCGGCGTGGCCCGCTCCGGCCCCATCGCCGCGCCCAGCACCGCGGTGGCCGCGGCCATGTCCAGCTGCGTGCGCTCGGGCAGCGGCCTGCCGCCCGCGTGCGCGAGCCACGCGTCGATGAACGCGTGCGTGCCGGCGAGCGCGCTGCCGAGGCGGCCCAGCACGACCCGGGTCAGCGGGCCGGGCTGCCCGCCCAGCTCCACCAGGGCACCGGCCGCGGTGGCGGCGGTCGCCGCGACGAACGGCAGCGGGGCCGCGCCGATCGCGGGCGCCAGGTGCGCCACGGCCGGGGTCAGCTCCTGCGGGGACACCTGCCGGGCCGCCTGGACCAGCGGCGCCACGGCGGCGAGCGCCTGGCTCGCGTCCCGGCCGAGGACGAGCTGGTGGAACTGCTGAACTCGTTGCGCGAACATCCGGCGTGCGCCCTCCCCAACATGCCTTGCCGATCAGCGGGCGGGTGCGGCCTCCGGCAGCGGCTCGATGTCCGCGACCGTCGGATCCCCGCCGAGGTCGTACCCGCGCAACAGCACCAGTGCGATGCCCACGATAAGACCCGGCACCACGGTGAAGCCGAGCAGCACTCCCGTCTTCGCGAGATCGCTCTGCGCCACCGTCTCCCCGGCCGTGGTGGAGATGTAACCGAACAGCTGCAGCACGACACCGAAGATGAACGGGCCCAGCGCCAGCCCCAGGGTCTCCCCCGCGGTCCACACGCCGGTGAACACGCCCGCCTGCCGCTTTCCGGTGCGGGCGGTGTCGTACGCGATGCAGTCCGGCAGCATGGACAGGCCGAACAGCTGCTGCCCGGCGTACCCGAAACCGATCACGGCGATGATCGCGTACACCAGGAAGTGCGGCAGCAGCGGCGCGGCGGCCAGGGCGAGCGTCGCCACGGTGAGCGTGATCGAGGCGACCACGTAACCCTTCAGCTTGCCCAGCCGCTCGCCGACCCGGCGCCACAGCGGCATGACGAACAGCGCCGGGCTGACCACGACCACGAACAGCGCGGTGGTGGTGCCCGCGTCGCCCAGCACGTGCTTGGCGAAGTACTCGACGCCGCCGAGCATGCAGGCCACGCCCGTCGCCTGCACCACGAAGCAGGCCACCAGCACGCGGAAGGGCCGGTTCGCGCCGACCACCTTCAGCTGGGCGCGCAGCGAGGGCTCGCTGGCGGTGATGGTGCCGGTCGGCGCGGAGCGGGTGCTCACGAAGACGATCAGCGTGCCGGCGATCATGATGGTGGCGACGAACAGCGCCATCCAGCGGTAGCCGGGGACGCCGCCGCCCGCCGCGTCCCGGATGATCGGCGCCATCGCGCCGGACACCAGGATCGAGGTCGCCAGCAGCGCCACCCGCCAGGTCATCAGGCGGGTGCGCTCGGAGTAGGAGCCGGTCATCTCGGCCGGCATGGCCACGTAGGGCACCTGGAAGAAGGCGAACGCGGTGGCGGTGAGCAGGAACATCACCGCGACGTAGAGCCCGGCCGAGCCGCTCACCCCGAACGGGGCGGCGAACAGCGCCGCGAACAGCACGGCCATGCCGAGGCCGGCGAAGAGCAGGTACGGGCGGCGAGCGCCCCAGCGGGTCTGGGTGCGGTCAGAGATCCGGCCCACCAGGGGGTTGAGCATGACGTCCCAGGCCTTGGGCAGCAGCACCAGCAGGCCGGCCAGGCCCGCGGCGACGCCCAGGGTGTCGGTCAGGTACGGCAGCAGCAACAGCCCCGGCACCGTGCCGAAGGCACCGGTGACCAGGGAGCCGAGCGAATATCCGACCCGTACACGAGTGGGAAGCGCTTCGTCCGGAGCCTCCATCACCTCCACACTGGATGTCATGAGCGCGGATGGTACGGGAGGCAGTTGAATGCGGGTACCTGCCGGTGTGGCAGCAGGCCATCCGGCCACCGCCGAAGTAGGCCTTCGGGTATTGGAAATGGGCGGAACGGCTGCCGACGCGGGCGTCGCGGCGGTGCTCGCGGCGTGCGTCGCGGAGACCATCTTCACGGGCCTCGGCGGTGGCGGCTACGCCACCTACTTCGAAGCTTCGACAGGTCAGGTGACCTGCCTTGACTTCTTCGTCGCGACACCCGGGCTGGACGGTGATCGCAAGGCCGAGCCGATGACGCCGATCGCGGTGCGCTTCGGGGAGGTGCCGCTGCCCTACGAGATCGGCGGAGCCTCCGTCGCGGTGCCCGGCCTGCCCGCCGGATGTGGCGAGATTCACGCCCGCTGGGGCGCCCTGCCCTGGGCCGACGTCGTCGCACCCGCCGTGGCGCTGGCCCGCACCGGCGCACCCATGCCGGCCGCGCACGCCGTCACGCTGCCCTCGCTCATCGAGGCCATGCTGCCCGGCGACGGCGCGGCCGCGTACGCCCCCGGCGGGCGGCTGCTGCGCGGCGGCGACCTGCTCCACCACGCCGGGCTCGCCGACGCGCTGACTGTGCTCGCCGAGGACGGCCCCGGCGCCTGCTACACCGGCAAGCTCGGCGAGTCCATCGTCGAGTCGGTACGCGCCGACGGCGGCGCGCTCGGCCCGCTCGACCTGTCCGCGTACCGGGTCGCCGAGCGCGAGGTGACCACCGCCGCCCTCGCCGGGTGCACGGTGCTCGGCCGCGCCGACCTCAACCGCACCGTGGAGACGCTGCGCGGGCTGCCCCCGGACCTGCCCGGCATGCCGCACCCCGACCGCGCCGTGGTGCTCGCCAACGCCCTCGACGTCCGCGGGCCCGACGACCGGCTCGGCGACACCACCAACGTCACCGCCGTCGACGAGGCCGGCAACGCCTGCGTCATCACCACCACGCTCGGCCTCGGCTCCGGCGTCTGGCTGCCCGGCTTCGGCGTACACCTCAACTCGATGCTCGGCGAGGGCGAGCTCTACTCCGGCGACCTGGCCCCCGGCGAGCGCCTGGCCTCGATGATGTGCCCGCTCGTGGTGCTCGACCCGGACGGCTCGCTGCGGCTGGCCGTCGGCTCGGCGGGCGCCTCCCGGATCCGCTCCGCCCTGCTCAGCACCCTGGTCGGCGTGCTCGTCGACGGCCTGCCCACCGCGGCCGCCGTACGCGCCCCCCGCCTGCACCCCGTCGACGACGTGGTCCACGTCGAACCCCACTACCCCGTCCCCGACGAGATGGCCCTCGCCGAAGCCGGCTACACCGTCAACCGGTGGACCACCCTCAGCCACTACTTCGGCGGCGTATCCGCCATCGGCACCGCCGGCGCCGCCGGCGACCCCCGCCGCGGCGGCACCTCCCGCCTCCTCCCCACCCCTCGATCCGGTTGATCATGAACTTATGGCACGGCTCGACGGCGTGTCATGCCCACAACTTCATGATCGATCTCGCGATCGGGCCGGGGGCGGGCCGGGCCGAGCCGGGCCGGGGGCGGAGGGCTGTCGGGCAGGCAGCGGCGGGCAGGGCGGCGGTCAGTTGATCGCGGCGGGGGCGACGCGGTCGCCGCGGAAGGGGACGCCCTCGGCGGTCAGGCGGCGGCGGGCCTCGTTCTCGTGGCCGGGAGGCAGCCGCCCGCCCGCGCCGACCACGCGGTGCCACGGCACCCCGCCGCCGTGCCGGGCCATGATCGTGCCGACCCGGCGGGCCGAGTTGCGCCCGGACTCCTCGGCCAACGCGTCGGCGATCGCGCCGTAGGTCATCACCCGCCCGGCCGGGATCTTCTCGACCAACCGCAGCACCGCTTCGGTGTACTCCTCCGGCGTCATAGCCGAAGGCTAGATGACCAGGAACCTGTGCACACGACACGCCGTCGACCCGTGCCATAAGTTCATGATCAACCCGAAAGGGGGGGCCAGTGGGTGGGATGGCGCGGGAGGGGGAAGGCTACGGGCGGGCAGAATGGGCGGATGCGTGCGGTGGTCACCCGGGCTCGGCGGGTGGTGGTGAAGGTGGGGTCGTCGTCGTTGACGACGGCGGCCGGCGGGCTGGATCCGGAGCGGTTGGCGGCACTGGTGGGGGCGCTGTGTGCCGTGGGTGACCGGGACCGGCAGCGGGAGGTCGTGCTGGTGTCGTCCGGCGCGATCGCGGCGGGGCTGGCTCCGCTCGGCCTGTCCAGGCGACCGCGTGACCTGGCCACGCAGCAGGCGGCGGCGAGCGTGGGCCAGGGGCGGCTGATGCACGCGTACACCGAGGAGTTCGGCCGGCACGGGCGGACCGTCGGGCAGGTGCTGCTGACCGTGGACGACGTGACCCGGCGCGCGCACTACCGCAACGCGTACCGGACGCTGCGCAAGCTGCTGGACATGAGGGCCGTGCCGATCATCAACGAGAACGACACGGTCGCCACCGAGGAGATCCGCTTCGGCGACAACGACCGGCTCGCCGCGCTGGTGGCCGCCCTGGTCCAGGCGGACCTGCTGGTGCTGCTGTCGGACGTGGACGCGCTCTACACCGGCCACCCGTCGCAGCCGGGCTCCCGCAAGATCACTGAGGTCGCCGACTTCGCGGCGCTCGCCGAGGTGCAGGTCAGCGGCGCGGGCAGCGCCGGGGTCGGCACCGGCGGCATGGTCACCAAGGTCGAGGCGGCCCGCATCGCGACCGACGCGGGCATCCCGGTGGTGCTGACCGCCGCCCCCCACGCGGCGGCGGCCCTGTCCGGCGACGACGTCGGCACCCTGTTCCATCCCGCGGGCGTACGCGCGACCGCCCGCCTGCACTGGCTCGCCCACGCCACCACGGCGCGCGGCCGCCTGCACCTGGACGACGGCGCCGTGGCCGCCGTGGTCGGCCGCCGCGCGTCCCTGCTCCCGGCCGGCATCACCCGCGTCGACGGCGCGTTCACCGCGGGCGACCCGGTGGACCTGGTCGACGTCGCGGGCCGCGCGGTGGCCCGCGGGCTGGTCAACTACGACGCGCTGGAGCTGCCGACCCTGCTCGGCCGCTCGACCGGCGAGCTGGCCGCCACCCTCGGCCCCGGCTACGAGCGCGAAGTCATCCACCGCGACGACCTGGTGCTGCTGTAAGGAAGGGCACCTTCCCATCGTTTTCCGTAGAGGAAGGGCACCTTCCTAACCCTCGGAGAGGCAGAACGAAGATGAGCGTCATCGAGCAGGCGAAGCGGGCGCGTGAGGCGGCGACGGTGCTGGCCACGGCGTCCCGGAAGGCCAAGGACGCCGGGCTGGCGGCGATGGCCGACGCGCTGGCCGCGCGTACCCCCGAGATCTGCGAGGCCAACGCCCTGGATGTGGCGGCGGCCCGGGAGCAGGGGACGCCCGAGTCGACCGTGGACCGGCTCGCGCTGAACCCGGCCCGGCTGGCGGGGATGGCCGACGGGCTGCGCCAGATCGCGGGGCTGCCCGACCCGGTCGGCGAGGTGGTCCGCGGCGGCACCCTCCCCAACGGCCTGCAGGTACGCCAGCTGCGGGTGCCGTTCGGCGTGGTCGGCATCATCTACGAGGCCCGGCCGAACGTCACCGCCGACGCCGCCGGCCTGACCCTGAAGTCGGGCAACGCGGTGCTGCTGCGCGGCTCCGGCTCGGCGGCCCGGTCCAACGCGGCGATCGTGGCGGTGCTGCGCGACGCGCTGGTCGGGGCGGGCCTGCCCGCCGACGCGGTGCAGCTGGTCGACTCGGCCACCCGCGACACGGTCAAGGAGCTGATGCGGGCGCGCGGCCTGGTCGACGTGCTGATCCCGCGCGGCGGCGCGTCGCTGATCCGCACCGTGGTCGAGGAGTCCTCGGTGCCGGTGATCGAGACCGGCGTCGGCAACTGCCACGTGTACGTCGACGAGTCGGCCGACCTGGACATGGCGCTGACCATCCTGCTCAACGCGAAGGTGCAGCGGCCGTCGGTGTGCAACGCGGCCGAGTCGCTGCTGGTGCACGCCGCCGTGGCGGACGCCTTCCTGCCCCGCGCCCTGGCCGCGCTGCGCGAGCACGGCGTGACCGTGCACGGCTCGCCCGAGGTCGCCGCGTACGCCGACGACGTCGTCCCGGCCACCGAGGAGGACTGGGGCACGGAGTACCTCGCGCTGGAGCTGTCGGCGCGGGTGGTGCCGTCGCTGGACGAGGCGGTCGCGCACATCCGGCGGCACGGCTCCGGCCACTCCGAGGCGATCATCACCTCGTCGCTGCCCGCCGCGAACCGGTTCGCCGCGCAGGTGGACGCGGCCGCGGTGCTGGTGAACGCGTCGACCCGCTTCGTCGACGGCGGCGAGCTCGGCTTCGGCGCCGAGATCGGCATCTCCACGCAGAAGCTGCACGCCCGCGGCCCCATGGGCCTGCCCGAACTGACCAGCACCAAGTACGTCATCACCGGCGAAGGCCACACCCGCGCCTAGGCTTCATGAGCAGAGGCCGGTCACGCTGTCGGAACAGCGTGACCGGCCTCTTACCTGAAGACGGGGCTAGAGGAGGCTGGCCTTGCCGGGCGGGGTGGTGGCCTCGTAGAGGGCGCGGATGACGTTCAGCGTGAGGTGCACGTCGAACGCCTCGCCGTCCTCGGAGTCCCAGCCGCCGTCGGTGCGCTGTGTCTCGGCCAGGCGGCGCTTCGCCGCGATCATCGTCCAGTCGTCGCCGGACACGCCGACGCGGCGCATGGTGGCCGCCATCGCGGCGGCGTCGGCGGGCGCCATGCCCGGCAGCCGCTCGCCCAGCACCGCCTGCATCCGGGCGGCCTCGTAGAACATGTCCTGCCGGTACATCACGGCCGCACCGAGCCAGCCGGTGACCAGGAACGACGGCCAGGTGCCGTCGTCGTTGAGGCTGCTCTTGATGAACTCGGCGCCGCGGGCGGCGGCGTCGGCGTACGGGATCGGCGTCGGGTCGCCGTACGGCAGTGACGAGCGCACGTCGAGCCCGATGACGGTGAGCCAGAACGTCGCGTTCGCGGTCAGGTACAGCGTCGCCTCGGGGTCGCCGGGCTGCGCCCACTCGGGCGCCTCGGCGGCGAGCTCCTTGGCCTCCTGCCAGCTGCCGTCGGGGGCCTGCCGCCCGGCCAGCCAGTCGAACGCGCGCTTGACCCCGGGCCGCGCCAGCGCGCCGAGGTCGTCGAGCTGCGCGAGCCGGAAGCAGGTGACGTCGACCGAGGGCACCTTGCTGCGCGGGGTGCCGAACCAGCCGCCGCCGTCGGCCTGGCCGGCCTCGGCCGCGGCGACGATCTCCTCGGGGGGTGTCGCGCCGGTACGCAGGTACGACAGGCGCGCGCGATCGACGGGGTCACCCTTCTTCACCACGAAACCGATAGCCGCGTCGAGATCCACCACGGTCATCGAGGGTACGGGTTCAACTACCGTCCGGCCTCATCAGGTTGGTCAAGGTCAACAGTCTGGGCGGCTGAAATAGTTTCTGAACAACTTGCTTCGAGCCCGGTCAGCGCCCTGGAAGCGGGCCGTTTGGTCAGTCGGGGCGAGACTGTCAGGTATGGACAGTGCTCGAAGTCACACCGCCGTACCCGAGAGATGTTCGCAACTCCCCCTGGTCGGGCCGCCTCCGCCCGCCGGAGATCGCCGTCTCGTGTCGGGATCTGCAGTCCGGCTACGCGTTCCGGCACGAAACAGCGATCTTGCCCGCGCGGCCGCGCCGCGCCGCACACCGCGCCTCGGGTCGGCGGTCGGCCGCCGGGACGGCGAACGCCGGCCCGGGGCGATCCGGACCGGCGTTCGTCTTTCGCGATCAGTAGCTGGGCAGTGACGGGTCCACCGTCTTGACCCAGGCGAGCACGCCGCCCTGGACGTGCACGGCGTCCTTGAACCCGGCGGCCTTCAGCGCGGCCAGCGCCTCCGCGGAGCGCACGCCTGACTTGCAGTGCAGCACGATCTGCTTGTCCTGTGGCAGCTTCGAGAGCGCCTCGCCGGACAGGATCTCGCCCTTCGGGATGAGCACGCTGCCCGGGATGCTGACGATCTCGTACTCGGCCGGCTCGCGCACGTCGACGAGGAGGAAGTCCTTGTCGGCGTCCTGCCACTCCTTGAGCTCCCGCGCGGTGATCGTCGCGTCGACGACCGCGTTCTGGGCCTCGACGGAGACCGCGCCGCAGAAGTCCTCGTAGTCCTCCAGCAGCTCGGTGACGCTCGGGTTCTCACCGCAGAGCACGCAGGACGGGTCCTTGCGCACCCGGATCTTGCGGTACGTCATCTCCAGCGCGTCGTACACCATCAGCGACCCGACCAGCGGCTCGCCGATGCCGGCCAGCAGCTTGATCGCCTCGTTCACCTGGATCGAGCCGATGCTGGCGCACAGCACGCCGAGCACGCCGCCCTCGGCGCACGAGGGGACCATGCCGGGCGGCGGCGGCTCCGGGTAGAGGCAGCGGTAGCAGGGGCCGTGCTCGGCCCAGAACACGCTGGCCTGGCCGTCGAAGCGGTAGATCGAGCCCCACACGTACGGCTTGCCGAGCAGCACGGCGGCGTCGTTCACCAGGTAGCGGGTGGCGAAGTTGTCCGTGCCGTCGACGATCAGGTCGTACTGGCCGAAGATCTCGAAGACGTTCTCCCGGTCCAGCGCCGTGTCGTGGATGACCACGTTCACGTACGGGTTGATCTCCCGGATGCTGGCGGCGGCCGACTCGGCCTTCGGGCGGCCGATGTCGGACTGGCCATGAATGATCTGGCGCTGCAGGTTCGACTCGTCGACGGTGTCGAACTCGACGATGCCCAGCGTGCCGACCCCGGCCGCGGCCAGGTACATCAGCGCGGGCGAGCCGAGCCCTCCGGCGCCGACGCACAGCACCTTGGCGTTCTTGAGCCGCTTCTGCCCATCCATCCCGACGTCCGGGATGATCAGGTGGCGGCTGTAGCGGCGGACCTCGTCCACCGAGAGCGACTCGGCGGGCTCCACGAGCGGCGGCAACGACATAGCCACATTCTCGCTCGCCGGAGTAGGGATTGCCATGATCTCCAACCCCATGGGATGCGAGTTCCGTCACCAGCCCCGCCGGGAATAGATGATCACGGTCCCCCGGTGCCGACACGCCGTCGAACACGCCCGTAAGTTCATGATCAACCCCCGCGGAGGGGTCAGGGGATGGCGGGGCCCTGGTAGAGGGTGGGGGTCTGGGGGAAGGGCCAGGGGTTGGGGGTGCAGCCCTTGCGGTCGGTGGACTTCTGCTGCATGACGGGGGCGGGTTGGCCCGGGGCGGGGCAGGCTTGGTGGCCGTAGCCGAGCTGGTGGCCCAGCTCGTGGTTGAGGGCGAAGGCGCGGTAGTCCTCGATCGGGGCGCCGTAGTCGGGGACACCCTGCAGCCAGCGGTCGAGGTTGATGATGAGCTGGCCGGGCAGGCGGCAGGAGTGGAAGCCCTCGGTGTGCAGGCCGCCCGCGGCGCACAGCTTGGTCGCGGTGCCGGGTGTGGCGAGCAGGATCGTGAAGTCGTGCTGGCCCTTCTCGGCCACCCGCTGCAGGCGCAGCGAGCCGCCCCCGGTCCAGCCGCGCGGCTCGGCGAGGATGCGCTGCACCTCGGCCGTGAACGCGGCGACCTCCTGGCCGGAGCCCTTCTCCACGGCGACCCGGTAGCGGCGCAGCGTGCCCTTGGCGCCCACGGTCTGGCCGGTGCCGGTGGCGTACGCGAACGAGCCGCTGCCGGTGGCGAGCGCCCCCGCCGAGCCCTCGGGCGCGGGCGTGCTCTCCTCGCGGGGCTGCCCGGACGCGCCGGGATCGGCCGCATCGCCCGGCGCGGTGGCGTCGCCGGTCGCGGCGGGCGCGGCGTCCGGACCGTCCAGCAGCAGCCCGTCGGAGCCGCGGGCCAGGTCCACGCCGGCCAGCACCACGACGAGGCCGAGCGCGGCCAGCACGAGGCGGCGGTTGCGGCGGCGGCGCGCGTCGATCGCGGCCCGGCGGCGGGCGCGGAACCCGGGCCGGTCGCCGGCGGGCGCGCGGTCGCCCCGGGTGCCGCGATCGTCGCGGTCGCGGCGCGGCTCGAACAGCTCCAGCTCGGTGCTCATCAGGCCACCGGCGGTCCGGTGTAGCGCTTGCCGTCCACGTACGGCCACGGGTTGGCGGCGCAGCCCTTGAGGCCGTACGTCTGCTGCTGCATGACCGGGGCGGGCCTGCCCTTGCCCGGGCAGCCCTCGTGGTTGCGGCCCAGCTCGTGCCCGACCTCGTGGTTGATCACGTAGGTGCGGTAGATCGTCAGATCGATCTTGCCCTTGACGTAGTCGGGCACCGACAGGCGCCACCGGTTGAGGTTGATGACCACGCGACCGGGCAGCCGGCAGGACGTGTACGAGACGCCGTTCATCCGGGTGTCCATGCCGCCGGTGGCGCACATCTTGCGCGTGGTCTCGCCCGTGGCCAGGTAGATCGTGAAGTTGTGCGAGGAGCCGTCGGGCACCCGCTGCAACCGGTACTGCCTGCCCGCGATCCAGCTGCGCGGGTCGCCCAGGGTCTGCTCGATCAGGTCGGTGAAGGCGGCGAGCTCCTCGTCGGCGACGTTCTTCTCGGCCGCCACCCGGAACCGCTTGATGCTGCCCGCGGTGCCCAGCACGTCGCCCTTGGTCTTGGCGTACGCCCAGGTGCCGGGTCCGGAGGCGGGGATGTCACCGGCCAGCTGGTAGACCGGCTCCGGGCTGGGCGACGGCTCCGGCGAGGGCGACGGCGCGGCGCTCGGCTCGGGGCTGTCCACCGCGGACGGCGTCGACGCGACGTGCCTGGTCGGCGTGGCCGGCTCCGGTGCACCGCGCAGCAGGTCGACCCCCACCAGCAGAGCGGCGCCGAGCAGCAGGCAGATGGCCGCCGTGCGGCGGCGGCGCTGCCTGGCGCGGGCGCGGGCGAGCCGTCCGGACTCGACCCGCGACGACCGGACGGGGGTGTCCCAGTCGGTCCTGCGGGGCGGTGCGGGGGCGGTGCGCATCGACACAGCCTGCCACATCCCTACGGAAGCAGCGCCGCGAGCCGCCTGTTCACCGCGCTGAGAGTCGCCCGAACGACAGCACGGCGGGGATCGCCGGCCACCAGGGCGGAGCCGGCGAGCTGCTCCACCCAGCCGCCGCAGACCAGCAGCACCACCACGACGGCGACCTCACAGCTGCCCATCGGCACGATGGTGGCCTGCTCGACGAAGCAGCGGCCGGACTCACCCGTGGTGGTGCCCTCGCGCAGCAGGTCGTCGATGGCGACGGCGGTCGCGGCGGCGCACAGGCGCAGCACGTACGCGTCGACCGCGGGCCCGCTGGCCACCCCGATCGCCTGCCGGTCGCCGGTGTTGAGGCGCACCTCCACCGTCGCGTCCAGCCCGAACGTGCTGGTCTGCACGTGCTCGATGATCGCCCGCGGCCCCTGGTCGCGCTCGGTGGGCAGCGGCGGCGGCGACGCCGTGGCGGGCAGCTCCGGCTCGGTGCTGACCGAGCGCAGCGCCGCGACGCGGTCGCGCAGCTCGCCCGGTGCGCGGCGGGGCACGCTGACCGGGTGGCGGCGGCGCGGCTCGCGCGGCAGCGTGTCGGACAGCGGATCGGGCTGCAGGCCGGGTGGCGGCGCGGCGCCGGCGCCCGAGCGCGGGGCGGGCAGGGTCGCGGTGGGCGTGGGCGTGTCGGGCGCCGGGGCGGGCTTGGGCACGGCCGGGCCGGCCGGGGCCGCGTCGATGCCCATCTGCTCCTGCAGCATGCGCGCCACCATCCGGCTGATCGCCGCCGGGTCGGCCCCCTCCGCGAGGTCGAGCCGCAGGTGGTGGGCACCGGTGGCGGTGGTGCGCAGCGCCGCGTCGCGTACGCCGGCCACGCCGCGCACGGCGCGCAGCACGGCGTCGACGTCGAACCCGTCGGGCCGCTCGTCGGGGCTGCCGTCGTCGTTGCGTCGCAGGTGGGACGCGATGCGGTCGAGCTGCGGCGTGGCCGCGACGGTCGTCTCCGCCTCGCCGACCGGGTGGATCGTGGGCGGCACGTCGGGCACCGCCGGGACACGCTGCGGCAGGTGCTCGGTGCCCGGACCGTCGTCCGCCGCGGCGTGCTCGGCGGCCCGGTCCGCGGCCGGCGGGTGCGGGATGCGGGGCTGGTTCGGTGGCGGCGGGGCGGGCGGGATGTACGGCCGGGGCTGCGCCACGAACGACGGCTGGCCCGGGAACGAGGCGGAGGGCGTGCCCTCGCCGCGGGGCGCGGGCTCCGGCGCCCCCGTCCCGGCGGCGGCCGCCTGCGCGAGCTCCGCCGCGCCGGCACGGCCGCCCCGGACGGCGTCGGCGGCCGCGGTGAGGCCGCGGTCGGCGCCGGGCGGGCGGCCCGCCTGCTCCGGCACGGGTCCCGCGGACAGGCGCCCGGACCCGCGGGACGGCTCGGGCCGTCCGGCCTCCGGCTCGTCCAGTGCCGGGCGGGCGAACTCCTGGGTGGCGTCCAGCGAGCGGCCGGGCGCGTCGGCACCGGTCGACTCCGCCGCGGCCCCGGACTGCGCGCGGTCGGTCGCACCGGCCTGGCGGTGCGGGCGCACCGGCAGCGGCGGCTCCGCGAACGCCATCCCGAACCGCGCACCGAGCGACATCGAGTCGTCCGGCTCCGGCTCGCCGTCGCCCGGCGGCTCCGCGCGTTCCCTGGTCAGCGGCATGGACATGCGGGCCTCCTGGACGGGCGGCGCGGCACGGGTGGCGGCGGCGGCCGCGGCGGCCAGCGGCGCGTCCCCGGCCGACACCGCGGGCACCGGCCCGGCCAGCTCGGCGGGCAGCGACGGCCGCAGGCCGGGCGGGGGCACCGGGTAGCCGCCGGTGGGCATGGTCAGCGCGGGGTTGGTGCCCGCGGGCAGCGGCGGCATCACCGGGATCGGGACCACCTCCGGCGGGGCGACCTGCTCGGGCTGGAACGGCGTGAAGACGGGCGGGACGCGTTCGGGGGCCAGGCGGGGGGAGCCATGGGCGGGCGTGGGCTCGTCGAAGGCGGCGTGCCGGGCGAACTCGGCCGAGCTCTGCGCCAGCTCGTCGGCGTACGGGTCCTCGCCGGGGGAGGAGGGCTCCGGCAGGGGGCGCTGGTCGGCGTACTGGCGGTGCTGGCCGTTCACGGCGGGCGGGGTGGGCTCCGCGCGCAGCAACGTCGTGGTCAGCGGGTCGGCGCCCGAGAGCGCCTCGATGCCGCGGCGGTCGGCCACCTGGGCGTGCCACGGGGTCAGCGGCTCGAATCCGGGTTCGAGCGCCGCCCCCGCGCTCGACCATCCACCCGTGCGCTCGTCCGCCCAACCGCCCGGCTTGTGCCCGTTGGCCGTCGGGTGTCCGACGCCCCCGGCCGAACCGTTGGCGGGTTCGTCGGCTGCCGCTGTGTTTTCGGTCTGGCCTGTTACGTCCACCGTGCGCTCCTCCGTCGCCCACGCTGAGGCTACCGTGAACGGCGAATGACGATAAGTTGCAACGACGGGCCAGTTTGCAAGATCCGACCAAGGATCCGTCCGCAGGGTGAGGAGATTCCATGACCGCGGCCACCAGTGGCGCCAACCCGAACGGCTCGACAGCCACGGGCCGGCCGACGCGGCTGCCCCGGTCGGCGCGACGTAAGCAGCTGCTCGCCGCGGCTCAGGACGTCTTCGTCGCCCAGGGCTACCACTCCGCAGCGATGGACGACATCGCCGAACGCGCGGGCGTCTCGAAACCAGTCCTCTACCAGCACTTTCCCGGCAAACTAGAGCTCTATCTGGCCCTGCTCGACACGCACTGCGACGCGTTCGCCGAGCGCATCCGCTCCGCCATGGCGGCCACGACGGACAACAAGGAACGTGTCCGTGGCGCCATGCGCGCCTACTTCGACTTCGTCTCCCACGAGAGCGAGGCGTACCGGCTGGTCTTCGAATCCGACCTGCGCAACGACCCGGCGGTGGCCGAGCGGGTGGACCGGATGGAGCGCCTGTCGGTGGAGGCGATAACCGAGACAATCATGTCCGACACGGGCGTGTCGCGGGCCCGCGCCGAGGTCCTCGCCGCGGGGCTGTGCGGCGCCGCGCAGGTCTCCGCCCGCTGGTGGCTGGCCGGCGGCCGCGTCATCGCCCAGGACGAGGCCGAGCAGCTCATCACCACCCTGTCCTGGCGGGGCATCAGCTCCTTCCCGCTCTCCGGCACCGAGCACTGACCCCGGCGCGCTGAGCCCGCGTGGCCGCCACGGCATCGTCCAGCTCGGACGGCGGGTAGGCTCGGGAGCGAGCCGAGGAGGTTGTGTGGAGGTCAAGATCGGTGTGCAGTTCGCCCCCCGCGAATTGGTGGTGGACAGCGCGCAGACGCCCGCAGAGGTGGAGCAGCAGGTCGCTGACGCGCTCGCGTCGAAGACCCAGCTGCTGACCCTGGTCGACGAGAAGGGTCGCCGGGTCATCGTGCCGGTCGACAAGATCGCTTATGTGGAGATCGCGGAAGCCTCGACGCGCAGCGTGGGCTTCGCCGCCCGCTGACGCGGGCAACCTTGACCGGACGGCACGGCGCTCCGGCGCCGTGCCGTCCGTGCCTGGGAGCGGTATTCTGCGCGCGTGTCCGCTACCGCCGGTGTGATCGATCTTCTGGGCATGCTCGCCTACGGTGAGCTGCTGGCCTTCGACCGGATGGCGGCCGACGCCCGCCTGGCGCCGGACCTGTCCCGGCAGGCCGCCCTCGCCGAGATGGCGGCCTCGGAGATGACGAACTACCGGCGGCTCGCCGACCGGCTGCGCGAGCTGGGCGCGGATCCCGAGGATGCGATGCGCCCGTTCGTCGGCGCGCTGCGCACGTTCCACGACAACACCGAGCCCGGCGACTGGCTCGAAGCGCTGGCCAAGGCGTACGTCGGCGAGGGCATCTCCGACGACTTCTTCCGCGAGGTGGCCCGGGTGCTGCCGCCGGGCAGCCTGGCCGAGGCCGACCGGGCGCTGGTGCTCGACGTGCTGCACGACGACGGCTACGCCGACTTCGCGGCGGCCGAGATCCGGGCGGCGATCGAGGCGGACCCGAAGGTCGCCAACCGGCTGTCGATGTGGGCGCGGCGGCTCACCGGCGAGGCGCTGTCGCAGGCGCAGCAGGTGGCGCTGGAGCGCACGCCGCTGACCGCGCTGGTGCTGTCGGGCATCGACGGGGGCTCGCTGGAAGAGCTTTTCGGCCGGCTCACCGCCGCGCACACGGCCCGGATGAGCGCGGTAGGCCTCAATAACTGACCGATTTGCGTGGCATATCCCACTAACGACCGGGAATTCGCCACACACCTGGTGACCAGACGGCCACTACGCCGTACGATGGACCTCGTTGACATGGGCCCGATGCCCATGTCGTCGCGTGTGCGGCGCCGCGGCCTCCGGGACCGCGCCCCGCGATGGGATTCAGATCCACCGTCGCGCTGCGCCCCGCGCTCGAGACTACATATACGCCCTTCGATGAACTGGGCGTACCGACATCCGCAAGGGCTGCCCCCAGGGTCCGCCATATGCGGATCACTGAGAGGGCACCCCAGAACTCCATGACGGACACCACTGAGAAGACCGCACCCATCGCGCCCACCTTCGCCCAGCTCGGCGTACGCCCCGAGACCGTGGCCTCGCTGGCCGCGATGGGCATCGAGCGCGCGTTCGCGATCCAGGAGTACGCGCTGCCGATCGCGCTGCGCGGCGGCGACATGATCGGCCAGGCGCCCACCGGCACCGGCAAGACCTTCGGCTTCGGCATCCCGCTGATCGACCGCGCGGTCGCCCCGAGCGAGGGCGACACCGGCGGCGCGCCGCAGGCGCTCGTCGTCGTGCCGACCCGCGAGCTGGGCCTGCAGGTCGCCAAGGACCTCGCCGGCGCCGGCAAGTCCCGCGGCGTGCGCGTGCTGGCGCTGTACGGCGGCGTCGCGTACGAGCCGCAGGTCGAGGCGCTGAAGGCCGGTGTCGAGATCCTGGTCAGCACGCCCGGCCGCCTGCTGGACCTGTGCAAGCAGAAGCACCTCAAGCTGGACAAGGTCAAGGCGCTCGTGCTCGACGAGGCCGACCGCATGCTCGACCTGGGCTTCCTCGACGACGTCGAGAAGATCCTGAAGATGCTGCCGGACGACCGGCAGACCATGCTGTTCTCGGCGACCATGCCGGACCCGATCGTGACCCTGTCGCGCCGGTTCCTGCGCACGCCGGTGACCGTGCATGCCGGGCACACCACCGAGCCGGGCGTGAGCCCGCAGACCAAGCAGGTCGTCTACCGCACGCACCAGCTCAACAAGCTGGAGCTGCTGGCCCGCATCCTGCAGGCCAACGGCCGCGGCCTGACCATGATCTTCACCCGGACCAAGCGCAACGCCGACCGGGTCAGCGAGGACCTCGACTTCCGCGGGTTCGCCGCGGCGGCGGTCCACGGCGACCTCGGCCAGGGCGCCCGCGAGCGGGCGCTGCGCGCCTTCCGGGCCGGCAAGATCGACGTGCTGGTGGCCACCGACGTGGCCGCGCGCGGCCTGGACGTCTCCGGCGTGACGCACGTCATCAACTACGACTGCCCGGACGACGCGGAGACCTACGTGCACCGCATCGGCCGCACCGGCCGCGCCGGGGCCACCGGTGTCGCGGTGACCTTCGTCGACTGGGAGGACATGCCCCGCTGGCGGATCGTCGACAAGACGCTCGGCCTGGAGCTGACCGGCCCCGACGGGCCCGCCGAGACGTACCACACCTCGCCCTGGGTCTACACCGACCTGGACATCCCGGCCGACGTGACCGGCACCCTGCCCAGCGCGCAGCGCTCCCGGGCCGGGCTGTCCGCGGAGGTCGAGGAGGACCTGGGCGGCCGCACCCGCGGCACGCGCGGCAAGCGCGGCCCGGTGGCGGAGGCGCCGCCGCGCGAGCGCACGCCGCGCCGTCGCCGCCGCCTGACCGGTGACGACAGCGCCGGTGAGCCGGCCGAGGCCGGGGCCGCCGAGGCGCCCGCGGCCGACGCCGACGCGCCCGCCGAGGGCCAGCCGCGTGGCCGGCGCCGTCGCCGTGGCGGCTCCGCCGCTGCTGCCGCGGTGGTCCACGAGGGCGGCGCCGCCGCGCTCACGCCGCAGTTCGCCGACGCCGGGGACGCCCCGGCGGAGACCGCCGAGGCCGGCGAGGCCGGTGCCTCGCGCTCCCGGTCGCGCCGCCGCCGTCGCCGCTCCGGCGGCCGGGGCGGGGCCGAAGGCGCCCTGGAGTCCTCGGTCGAAGGCTGACGAAAGCCCCACAAAGCCGCCCCCACGCTGTGCAAACACAGCGTGGGGGCGTTTTTTACCCAACTAAAGTATGAGGTTAGGGTGCCCTTACTCGCGTACGGTGCTGCGCATGAGTGAGCCCTTCTCCGCCCGCCTGCGCGCCGCGACCTGGACCGACCACAGCTCGGCCGAGCAGACGACGTTCCTCGACGACCTGACCCGGGGCCGGCTCACCCTCGCCGCCCACGCCGCGCTCACCGCCCAGCACTACCTGATCTACGAGGTGCTGGAGCAGGCCGCGGCGCACTGGAGCGGGGACCCGGTCGCGGGCGGCTTCCACGCCGAGGCGCTCACCCGGCTGCCCGCGCTCGCCGACGACCTCGCTTTCCTGCTCGGCCCGGCCTGGCGCGACGCGCTCACGCCCACCCCGGCCACCGCCGAGTACGCCGACCGCCTGCGCGAGGCCGCGTTCACCTGGCCGGCCGGCTACGTGGCCCACCACTACAACCGCTACCTGGGCGACCTGTCCGGCGGCCAGTACGTCGCCCGCGCCCTGGCCCGCGCGTACGGGCTCGCGCTCGGCGGCGACGGGCTGCGCTTCTACGCCTTCGACGGCATCGCCGACCTCGGGGAGTTCAAGGACGCCTACCGCGCCCGGCTGGACGCCGCGCCCTGGGACGCCGCCGAGCAGGACCGGGTCATCGACGAGGTGAAGCTCGCCTACCGGCTCAACACCGACGTGCTCGCCGACCTGGGCCGGCTGCACCCCAACCCGTTCCCGCCCGAGGTCGTCGCCCAGATCATGAAGCACATGAACGACGACCACCCCGCCGACTCGCTGCTGATCTGCCGCGCCACGCTGCCCGAGGCCGCCCGCCCGGCGGCGACCGCGGCGACCATGTCCGGCATGGACAACCAGGCGATCGAGTTCAGCGCCGTCGTCGACGGCGTGGCGACCCCGATCCGGGTCCCGTTCTCGCACCGGCTCACCGAGCGGGCGCAGGTCCGCGTCGAGGTGACCCGGCTCTACCGCGAGGCGTGCGCGCTGCTCGGCCTGCCCGCCCGCTGAGCCGCCCCACGGCGCGCCAGCTCGGAGCGCCTGGCTGCGGCCGCTACCGGCAGGCGCGGTTCCCACCGAGCCGTGGCGGGGCGGGCGGCCGGCCTGGTCAGGCTGCCCGCTCGCGGACTGCGGGCATGGAACACTGGCCGGTGTGGAGACCGCTCACGACGTGCTCATCGCGCTGGCCAGGCGATACTCCTTCGCGGACGTCGCCGCGCTGGCCGGGCAGGGCGCGGGCGGCCTCGACACCGAGCAGGTCGCCCACGTGCAGCAGCTGTGCGCCTTCGGCCAGCGGCTGATGGACCTCGACGCCGAGGACTTCGGCGAGCTGAACGCCGCGTTCGAGGCCAACACCGAGCACGCCGTCGCCGACCGGGTGCACGGCGACCGCATCCCCGAGCACCTGCGCGAGCGGGCGCTGGCCTGCCGCATGCCCCAGGCGCCCCGGGAGGTGCACCGCGGCGCCCTAGGGAGCATGCGGCCGGCGTACCGGCTGCTGCTGGAGGTCCTCGACGCCCGCTTCCGGCGCGGGGAGACCAACGCGGTCGTCGCCGTGGTGCACATCGTCAGCGAGTACGGCCCGCTGCTGGTCTGGGAGCGGGTGTTCGGGCACGCCGCCGACCCGGTGCGCATGCCCGCGGCGGTCGGCGGCGACGGCAGCGCCTGGGGCGACTTCGAGGACCGCGAGTGCCCGCACACCAAGCCGGAGAAGTCCGCGGCCCGGCGCTCGCTCACCGTGGCCCACGAGAACAACGCCGGCTGGCGGGCGTACCTGGACCGCCAGCACTCCAACACCGCCCAGGCCCTGTCCGTGTGCGCGACCACCTGCCACCGCCGCTGCAGCGTCTACACCCGGCTCGACGCCCACCGCGCCGAGCAGGTCAGCCACGGCTGCCGCCTGGCCGACACGCTCACCGACTCGGCCGTCGTCCGCCTGCGCCACAGCGCCCCCGTCGGCCACGGCTTCGGCGTCCCCTCCCGCCGCGAGCTCCTCGAAGCCTGGTCCCGCACCCGAGCCTCCCTGGCGAAGCAGGAACCCGCCATCGCCACCGACGACGGCTTCCCCCTCCCCGGCTTCACCACCCTGGTCGCCACCCTCGCCGGCCACCCGATGCCCCAGGACACCCTCCTCGCCGACACCGCCATAGCCCTCACCAAAGCCCTCACCCCCTGACCCCACCCACCCCACCTCACCCCACCCGCGATGCGTCGATCTTGCGCGCGCTGTGGGTACGACACACTCCAACCGGGCAAAAGGGCAACACTTCACGCAAGATCGTCGCGATCTTGGCGGCTTTCGCGGGGCCGGGTCAGTGGGTGAGGAGGGTGGCCAGGTGGGGGGTGACCTGCCAGTCGGCGAGCAGGGCGGCGAGTTCGGCCGACTCCTCGGGGGTGGGCGCGTGGCGGGTACGGCGGGCACGGATCATCGCGTTGCGCGGGGTGTGCGCCGAGTCGATGAACTCGACGACCTCGACGTCGTACCCGTGCTCGCGGAGCAGGGCGGCCCGCACCGTGTCGGTGAGCACGTCGGCGAAGCGCTCGCGCAGGATGCCGTGCGCGGTCAGCAGGCCCGCGGCACCGGCCGGCGGGTGCTTGCGCAGCTGGCGGGACAGGTCCTTGTGGCAGCAGGGCGCGGCCAGGATCCACTGCGCGTCCCAGCGCAGCGCGCGGGCCAGCGCGTCGTCGGTGGCGGTGTCGCAGGCGTGCAGCGCGAGCACCACGTCGGCGGCGGGCACCGGCGCGTCGGCGATGGTCCCCGCCACGAAGGACACGTGCTCGGCCCAGCCCAGCTGCTCGGCGATGGCGGTGTTGCGCTCGCGCTGGTCGGGGCGCACGTCGACGCCGATCAGGCGTACGTCCACGCCGCGGCCGGACAGGTAGCGGTACGCGGCGAAGGTCAGGTACGCGTTGCCGCAGCCCAGGTCGACCACGTGCAGCGGGCTGGGCAGCCGGGCCGGGTCGGGCAGGGTGGCGTCCAGCGCGCGCAGGAACGCGTCGACCTGGCGGCGCTTGGCGGCGTCGCCGCCGATCACGGCGTACAGCGGGTCGCCGGGGTCGATCAGGTGCTCCTTGGCCCGGTCGTGGGTGGTGTCGGCGGGCGGCGCCACCCCGGCCGAGCGGTGCAGCACGGCGCCCTTCTTGGTGGCCTGCAGCCGCAGCGTGCCGCGTCCGGTCTCCACGGTCCAGCTGCCGAACGGCTCGTCGAGCAGCTCGTCGACCTTGCGGGTCAGCTCGGCGCCGGGCGCGAGGTTGACCGTGGTGGGCCGCTGCCCGTCCTCGGTCACCAGCTGCACCCGCTCCCCCGCCTTCAGGGTGACCGGGCGCAGCGTGGCGCGCAGCACGGACGGCGTCGCGCCCTTGCGCTGCCCGCCCGCCGTCGCGCGGACCAGGTCGGGCGCCAGCAGGAGTTCGCGTACCTCGGCCAGGGCGTCAGGAAGTGCTGCCATACGTCAAGGATGCGTGATCGCCCGAGCGAGCCGTCAGAAGGAGCCCTCCGGGGCGGTCGCCGGGGGATGCTCGGCGCTCCAGACCACCAGGAACACGATGACGGCGAGCCACATCACGGCCAGCCCGGTGCCGACCCACCCGATGATGATGCCGGCCAGGGCCATGCCGTCGCCCTCCTCGCCGGTCGTCCGGATCCGGCGGCGGGTGATGTGCCCCATGATCGCGCCGGTGGGGCCGAGCACGAAGGTCGGTATCCCGTAGAGGCAGATCGTGGCCAGGCCCAGCAATGCGGTGACCATCGACGCGATGGCCATGCCGTTGGTACGCCGGCCGAGCGCGTACGGATGCGGCGGGTAGCCGGGGTGGGCGTACGGCTGGCCCGGATACGGGTACACGCCTCCCGGCGGAGCCGGATGGGCCGCCACCGGGTGCGGCCAGCCGACGGGCGGCGGTCCGGCGTACAGGTACCCGTGTCCGGGCACGGGTCCGGCGCCGGCTGACGGCACTCCCGTGGGCGGCACGGCGGCGGCGCCGGGCGACGGTGTGCCCGGGGTCGGCACGGGTGCGGTGCCGTCGGACGCCGCGCCGGGCGGCGGCGCGGTGGGATCGGTCATCGGCCTGCTCCGTGTACGTGTGGGGGTGACGCACAGCGTAAGCGGGCACCCCCTACTGGCGTCGGCCCGGACAAACCGGCAGGATCGAGCCATGAACGAGCGGATGGATCTCTTCCGGCTGGACGGCCGGGTCGCACTCGTCACCGGTGCGGGCAGCCCACACGGCATCGGCTTCGCCACCGCTCGCCAGCTTGCCGCACTCGGCGCCAAGGTCGCCGTGGTCTCCACCACCCGGCGCATCCACGAGCGCGCGGGCGAACTGGGCGTGCTCGGCTTCGTCGCCGATCTCACCCTGGAGGCGGAGGTCGGCGCGCTGGCGGACGCGGTCACCGAGCAGCTCGGCGACGTCGACATCCTGGTCAACAACGCCGGCCTGACCAGCCGGGCCAGCGTGGAGGTGATCCGGCCGGTCGCGCAGCTGACGTTCGAGGAGTGGCGCGCCGAGATCGACCGGAACCTGACCACGGCGTTCCTGTGCAGCCGGGCGTTCCTCGGCGGCATGTCCGAGCGCGGCTGGGGCCGCATCGTGAACCTGTCGGCGACCGCCGGGCCGGTGAACGCGCTGCCCGCCGAGGCCGGCTACGCCGCGGCGAAGGCGGGCGTGCTGGGCCTGACCCGGGCACTGGCGATGGAGCTGGTCGCGGACGGGATCACGGTCAACGCCGTCGCGCCCGGCAAGATCCACACTTCGGCGTCCACCCTGGCCGAGCTGAAGCAGGGCTACGACACCCCGATGGGCCGTCCCGGCACGCCCGACGAGGTCGCCGCGACCATCGCCTTCCTCTGCTCGCCCGCCGCGGGTTACATCACCGGCCAGATGCTGGTCATCGACGGCGGCCAGTCCGTCCGCCAGAGCTGAGCGAGGAAGGGCACCTTCTTATCGTTCTGCGTTGAAGAAGGTGCCCTTCCTAACGCCTCGCGCGCAGCTCAGCCACGTGCGACTGCGCCGGCAGGGCTGGGCGGGCGTCCGTCAGGGCTGTGCGGCCGCGGTCGCGAGCGCAGGCCCGTAGGCCAGGGCACCCGGCACGGGCCCGGACGCCGGGGCACCGGCGGGCAGGGCGGCGGTCGCCAGCGCCGCGGCCTCGGGCAGGCTCGGCGCCGACTCGCCGGTGAAGCCGTCGTCCGAGGCGTACTGCAGGTGGTCGGCCAGGTCCGGCGCGGCCAGCCGGATCGCCCGCATGCCCAGCGCTCGCGCGCCGGTCAGCTCCCGCGAGCCGCCGTCGCCGACGAAGACGCACCGCTCGGGCTCGACCCCGAGCTGCTCGCAGGCGGTGAGGTACATCCGCGGGTGCGGCTTGCTCTGCCCGACGTGCACGGAGTACACCTTCGCGTCCAGCAGCCGGCCGATCGGCAGCCCGCGCATGATCTCGGGCAGCTCCCAGGCGCAGTCGCTGACGACGGCGAGCCGGACGCCGGCCCGCCGCAGCCGCCACAGCGTGGGCACCGCCTCGGGCCGCAGGTGCGTGTCGGCGCGCACCGCCATCAGCCGCGCCGCCTGGGCGGCTCGCAGCCGGGCGGGCGTGACGCGTACGCCCAGCTCACCGACCACCCAGCGCATCGTGTCGAGCGCGTCGCCGTGGGCGCCGCGGCAGCGGGGGTAGAAGGAGGTGTCCAGCACGGCGAAGTAGTCGGCGGGGTCGCAGCCGAGCAGCCGGGGCACCAGGGAGTGCGCTGGCCCGCGGGTGCAGGCCGTGGTGAGCGTGCCGTAGAAGTCGAAGAGCACCGCGCGCGGCACTGCGCACGATAAAGAGGGCTGTGAATCCATTCGAGGGACGGTAACCACATGGTCACGTGAAGTACATAGGATGATCGCGTTCAGTACGTGCCTGATTCCAAGGCGTAGATGTCGATCTGCTTCCGCGTCCATGACCTGCGCCTGGCAGGATCGGGCCTCATGCGACCCCGGCTCGACTCGATCACCATCGCCGCCGTCACGGTGGCGATCATCGCCGTCTCCTCCTCCGGGGCCCTCATCGCGTACGCCGCCGCGCCCGCGCTGGCCATCGCGTTCTGGCGTAACGCCCTCGCCGTGGGCGTGCTCGCGCCGGTCACCCTCACCCGCCGCCGTGGCGAGCTGCTCGGCCTGCGCGAGGGGCACGCGTGGCGGTGGAGCGTGCTGGCGGGCGTCGCACTCGCCGCGCACTTCGGCACCTGGGTGCCCAGCGTCAAGATGACCACCGTGGCGACCGCGACCGCGCTGGTCGCCACGCAGCCGATCTGGGCCGGGCTCATCGCCGTGTGGCAGGGCCGCCGCCTCGGCCGCTGGACCTGGGTGGGCATCGGCGCCGCGGTGGTGGGCGCCGGGATCGCCACGGGTGCCGACTTCTCCCGAGGGGGTACGGCGGTCGCCGGTGACCTGCTCGCGGTGGCCGGGGGCATGCTCGCGGCGGTGTACACCTCGCTCGGCGAGAAGGCGCGGGCCCGCACCACCACCACGACGTACACCACCGTCTGCTACTCCGTGTGCGCCGTGGTCCTGCTCGCGGTGTGCCTGCTGTTCGGCGTACGGCTGACCGGCTTCGACGATCAGACGTGGCTGGCCATCATCGCGCTGACCGCCGGGGCACAGCTGCTCGGGCACTCGATGTTCAACTACGCGCTGCACAAGATCTCGGCCACCACGATCAGCGTGCTGATCCTGCTGGAGGTGCCCGGCGCGGCGCTGCTCGGCTGGGCGTGGCTCGACCAGGTCCCGCCGCCCGCCGCCTGGCCCGGCATCGCCCTGCTGACCTGCGGCGTCGCCGTCGTGATCCTCGGCGCCCGCCGCCCCGCCGCGCTGCCCACCCCCGACCCCGTCGACATCGACCTCCCCACCGACGCCTCCCCCACCACACCCACCCCCGACCGCTCCCACCTGCGCAACTCTTAAAGAGTCGCGGCTTACAAGCCACCCGGTGGGCGCGACTCCCCGAGAGTTGCGCCCCGGAGGGCCGGCCCCGCAGGGCCGCCCTGGGGCGGGGCGGCGTGGGTCGCCTGGGGCGAGGGTTGGGGTGAGAATGGGCGGCATGACGTATCCGTTGGTGGAGGAGGCCGCGAAGAAGGCGGCCATCGCCTGGGTGTCGGTGGGCGGGCCGGCGTACGCCGTGTGGTGCCTGCCGCAGGACGGCCGCCTGCACGTGGCGGTCGGCCCCGGCGAGCAGGAGCTGCCCGGCCTCGCCGAGGCGGAGCGGGCCACCGTGACGCTGCGCGGGGATCACGGCGGCGCGGTGGTGACCTATCCGGCGACGGTGGAGCGGGTCGAGCCGGGCGGCGAGCGCTGGGACGCCGTCGCGGTGACCATGGCCGGCAAGCGGCTCAACGCCCCGGGCACCGCCGAGGCGCTGGCCGAGCGCTGGGGCCGCGAATGCGTCCTGGTCGCACTCTCCCCCGCGGGCGAGCCCGTTGCGCCCGGCGACGAGGCCGGCAACGCCGAGCCGCGGCCCACCCCGGCCGCGAACGCCACCCGCAAGCCGTTCCGGCTGCACCGGGTGCGCCGCCGCTAAGGCCCCACCGGGTTCGAGAAATACGCATACCATGCGAATATGGCCACGCTGACCAGGGTCTTCGTTGCCCGGCTCGCGGGCCTGCCCGTCTTCGACCCGAACGGCGACCAGGTGGGCCGGGTGCGTGACGCCGTCGCCCGGCTGCGCTCCGACGGGCCGCCCGCGGTGGTCGGGCTGATGGCCGAGATGCCGCTGCGGCGCCAGATCTTCCTGCCCATCGCCCGGGTCAACTCGATCGACGCGGACAGCGTCGCGCTCGGGTCGGGCACCATCAACCTGCGCCGGTTCCAGAAGGGCCCGGCCGAGCTGCTCGTGCTCGCCGACCTGCTGGACCGGCGGATCACCACCCCCGGCGGCGCCCCCGCCACGGTGGTCGACGTGGCGATGGAATCCGACCGCGCCGGCCAGTGGAACCTGGGCCGCGTCGCCGTCCGCGACGTCACCAGCCGGTTGAGCCGGCGCGGCCAGCTGCACCAGTTCGAGTGGGACGAGCTGACCGGGCTCGTCGACTCGTCGGCGCTGCAGGGCACCGCGTCGCTGCTGACCGTGCTGGAGAAGATGCGCCCGGCCGACCTGGCCAGCGCCCTGCAGGAGCTGCCCGACCAGCGCCGGCACGCGGTCGCCGCGGCGCTGGACGACGAGCGCCTAGCCGACGTGCTGGAGGAGCTGCCCGAGCACGACCAGGTCGACATCCTGGCCCGGCTGGACCGCGAGCGGGCCGCCGACGTGCTGGAGGAGATGGACGCCGACGACGCGGCCGACCTGCTGGCCGAGCTGCCGCCCAGCGAGCGGGCGCTGCTGCTGGACCTGATGGAGCCGGAGGAGTCCGCGCCGGTGCGGGCCCTGATGCACTACCGGCCCAACACCGCGGGCGCGCTGATGACCAGCGAGCCGGTGATCCTGACCCCGGACGCCACCGTCGCCGACGCGCTGGCCCGCATCCGCGAGAAGCACCTGTCCCCGGCGCTGGCCGCGCAGGTGTTCGTGTGCCGGGCGCCGATCGACACGCCGACCGGCCGCTACCTGGGCGTGGTGCACTTCCAGCGGCTGCTGCGCGAGCCGCCCGGCGACCTGCTCGGCGGGGTGCTGGAACGCGACATCCAGCCGCTGCCGCCGAGCCTGCCGCTCGCCGAGATCACCCGGCGGATGGCGACGTACAACCTGGTCGCGATCGCGGTGGTGGACTCCAACGACCGGCTGGTCGGCGCGGTGACCGTGGACGACGTGCTCGACCACCTGCTGCCGCGCGACTGGCGGGAGCGCGGCACGGGCACGGACACCGCCTCATGAGCCGGACCGGGCGGGGGGCGGGCCGGTGAGCGACCGCCTGGACCAGCCCCGCGAGCCCCGCGCGGTGCGCCTGCCGCAGTGGAACCCGGAGGCGTTCGGCGACTTCGCGGAGAAGTTCGCCCGGTTCATGGGCACCGCGAAGTTCCTCGTCTACATGACGGTCTTCGTGATCGTCTGGATCCTGCTCAACCTGATCGGCGTCTTCGGGATGAAGTGGGACCCCTACCCGTTCATCCTGCTCAACCTGTTCTTCAGCACCCAGGCGTCGTACGCCGCGCCGCTGATCCTGCTGGCGCAGAACCGCCAGGCCGACCGCGACCGGCTGACCCTCGACGAGGACCGGCGTCGCGCCCAGGCCCAGAAGGCCGACACGGAGTACCTGGCACGCGAGATCGCGTCGCTGCGGATGGCGCTGAACGAGGTCGCCACCCGCGACTACATCCGCTCCGAGCTGGCCAAGCTGGCCGAGGAGCTGGACGACGCGGCGTCCCGGCGGCACCAGCAGGAGAAGGCTGACCGCAAGGAGGCCAAGGCGGACAAGAAGAGCCGCGCGTCGCAAGGGGCATGACGCGCGGCTGACCCTTCCGATGGTCCCACGATCGGGCGAAGCGGGGCAATGGGTCGCGAGAATGTTGCGCGTGCCACCCGCCCCGCGCAGTGCCAGGTCATGATCTATGCCACGGGTAGCATGGGCGCATGTCCACCGCTGTGCACGCCGACGACCAGGCTGTCCTGGCCGCACTCGCCTCCGTCAACGACCCGGAGATCAAGCGACCCATCACCGAGCTCGGCATGGTCGAGTCGGTGAAGGTCGACGCGGGCGTGGCCCACATCCGCATCCTGCTCACCGTCGCCGGCTGCCCGCTCAAGGACACCCTGCGCACCGACATCACCGCCGCCGCGACCCGCGTCGAGGGCGTCACCGCGGTCGAGATCGACTTCGGTGTGATGAGCCCCGAGCAGCGGCAGGACCTGCAGAAGCGGCTGCGCGGCGGGAACGCCGCGGCCGAGCCCGTGATCCCGTTCGCCCAGCCCGGCAGTCGCACCCGCGTGTACGCGGTCGCCTCCGGCAAGGGCGGCGTCGGCAAGTCCAGCGTCACCGTCAACCTGGCCGCGGCGCTCGCCGCCCGGGGCCTGTCCGTCGGCGTGGTCGACGCCGACATCTACGGCCACTCGGTGCCCCGCATGCTCGGCGTGCAGGGCCGCCCCACCCAGGTCGAAGACATGATCATGCCGCCCCAGGCGCACGGCGTGAAGGTCATCTCGATCGGCATGTTCACCAGCGGCAACGCCGCCGTCGTCTGGCGCGGGCCGATGCTGCACCGCGCGCTGCAGCAGTTCCTCGCCGACGTGTACTGGGGCGACCTGGACGTGCTGCTGCTCGACCTGCCCCCGGGCACCGGCGACATCGCCATCTCGCTGGCACAGCTGCTGCCCACCGCCGAGATCCTCGTCGTCACCACCCCGCAGGCGGCGGCCGCCGAGGTCGCCGAGCGGGCCGGCGCGATCGCCCTGCAGACCCACCAGCGCCTGGTCGGCGTCGTGGAGAACATGTCCTGGCTCCAGCTGCCCGACGGCAGCCGGATGGAGGTCTTCGGCGCGGGCGGCGGGCAGACCGTCGCCGACTCGCTGACCCGCCTCACCGGCGCCTCGGTGCCGCTGCTCGGCCAGATCCCGCTGGACACCGGCGTACGCGAGGCCGGCGACGAAGGCACGCCGGTCGTGCTCTCGACCCCCGACTCGCCCGCCGGCGCTGCGCTGAACGCGGTCGCCGACCGGCTCGCGGTCCGCCGCGAGTCCCTCATCGGCCGCTCCCTCGGCCTCTCCCCCGCCAAGCGCTGACCCGCCCCTTCTTGGCGCAACTTTTAAAGACTCGCGGCCTCAGAGCACATCTGAGGCCGCGCTTGATTACGTGGTGGGCGGGTGTGGCGCGGCAGGCGGGGCGGGCGGGGTGGCC